>JACQOB010000059.1 GCA_016202745.1 Candidatus Aenigmatarchaeota archaeon
CAACGCCAACCTCGTCCAGGCGACAATGAACATCACCGGCACAGGCGCGGACATCAACAACGGCACAGGCTTCTCTGTCCTGATAAACAACACCAACTTCGGCACCAACCAGGGCTCGTTTGGCTCCTGGAACTTCTCCAACTCGTCAATCCTTGACGGCAAATACTCTGCCAACATCACAGTCACAGACGCGGCCGGCCATTCCAATTCAAGCGTGGTCACGTTCACCATTGACGACACAAACCCGCTGGTGACTAATGCCGCACTGAACAGGACAAATGCCACAAACGCGACTCAAGTCAGGATTAATGTTACCGTAGCTGACTCTGTAGCTGGAGTTGCTGTGGTGATTGTAGGGAATTCAACCAACCAAACAATGACCTCCATAGGCTCGGATGTCTACCAGTTGAATACAACCCTCGGCAGCCTTGGTTGCCTTGGAAATATTACAACGTGCAAGTTGACGTTCTTTACAAACGATACCCTGAACAACAGGAACCAGACAACAACATTGTCCATAGGAATTGTGACCACAAGCCCGGCCATCACCCTTACAGCCCCGCAGCAGAATTCGCTTCATGCCACCAAGCTCGTGAACATAACAGGCACCGCAAGCGATACCAGCAATTCAACAGGTTCTATAACAATTAATGATTCCGCCAACTTCGGCACGAACAACGGCACCTTTGGTTCCTGGAACTTCACCAATACGACAGGCGGGCCGGCAGACGGCAAATACAGCCTTTCTGTTACTGCTACAAACGATGGCAGCGCCACTAACTCCACAATAGCCACATTCACAATTGACACGACAGCGCCGACGCCAACCCTGACGCCCTCATCAACATCAATAACCACAGGCGATTCCGTGACAATTACATGCTCTGCGACAGACAACATAGATTCCTCACCGACATTGACGCTGAATGTAACCAATCCAGGCAGCACGACGGTAAGCTACACGTGCGGAACGTCATTCACATCGACGGATGATGCCGGAACATACACAATCGGCCTGAAGGCCACGGATGATGCAGGCAATTCAGCCTATACTACATCAAACTTCACTGCAACAGCCCAGGCATCAGGCGGCGGTGGAGGCGGAGCAACAACTGGCCCTGATGTAACCAAGACATTCTCAAAGATCGACCCCGGTGCAGCCGTAAGCCTTTCCATAACAAAACAGGGGCTTGACGTTTCCAACATAGAGATCAGCGTGACAAACGCAGCCAGGTCAATAACCATAGAAGTGACAAAGCTGGCAGGCGAGCCTGCCACAGTCACAAGAACTGTGGAATCAACAGGCAGCGGCAGGCCGGTGAAAGCTTACCAGTTCCTGGAGATAAAGGCCAAGAACCTGCAGGCTGCGGCAGGCGCCACAGCCAAGATAGATTTCAAGGTCCCAATAGCCTCATGGCTGCAGGCAAACAACATCGATAAAACCACTGTCAAGCTAAAGAGGTATGTGAACGGTGATTGGGAGGCGCTGCCAACATCCCTTGTAAGCGAGGACGCAAATTATGTCTATTACAAGGCAGATTCACCAGGCTTCTCCACGTTCGCGATAACAGGCGAGCAGGTGGTTGCCCAGGCACCGCTTCCTGCCCTTTCAATTGTTTCACCAGCAACCAGCCAGGCAATAACAGGCGACTCGGTGACAATAACCCTCAGCGCCACCAATATCAACCTTGTCGCGCCACTCAGCGCACCCAACGCAGCTGACCAGGGCCACTTCCATGTGTGGCTTGACAATGATGTCGCCAACTACCAGGCCAGCGAGCAGGCAAGCTTCACTTTCACCGGAGTCCAGCCGGGTCAGCACACTGTGACAGCAGAGCTGCACCAGAATGACCATTCGGCCTTCTCGCCGAACATAGCGCAGGCGGTGGGCTTCACTATTGAGGCTGCAGCCCCTCCACAGGAAATAGAGTCTATAGAGGAACAGCAGAAGAAGGCCTACAGCGGCCTTGTGTTTGTGGTTGTCTCCGTGATAGTAATAGCCATAATAATCGCAGTAGTATATTTCTACACCAAAAAAAGGACGAAGCCCAAGAAAATAGTAAACATAGTCGGGAAGAAGTAATTGCCACAACTTTTAATAAATATCAAAACCAGGGAGAAGCTTTATATACATCTTTCCACATACTAATCTTAACATTGTGAAGTATTAGTTGCTGACTAATACAGAATGCATATAGCAGCCCGAAAAGAGAGGATAATATGCTCAGAATTCTGCCTCAGGAGATAGAAACCTGGTACATAATCCCAGCCATAAGGCGGGAGCTCGCCAGGGAGCTTGTGAAGAGGGGGCTTTCCCAGAGGGCTGTAGCAGCCAGGCTGGGCATAACTGAATCGGCCATCTCGCAATACATCAAAGACAAGAGGGCGACCAAAGTGGCTCTCAAACCTGAAATGCTCGAGGAGATAAAGAGAACAGTGGATTCCCTGCTGGCTGGCGGGGATGCGTTCAACGAGGTATACAGGCTCAGCCTGGTAATGAAGAAGGACATGACGATATGCGAAATACACAGGACCCATGAGGCTGTCCCGCAGCAGTGCACCATGTGTTATGACGCGGCGGACCCGGTGGCTGAGGGCCGGGACCATATGGAAAGCGGCGCCCAGTGGGCGCCTATAAAGATGAGGAAGGGTGAATAGCATGCAGGACATAGTCATCAGCAGGGAAAGGTTTGACCACAGCAACCCTGAAAGGATGGCGTTCAAGGCACCTCCCGGACTGTCCAGGGAGATAGTCGAGCACATTTCCGACGAGAAGGACGAGCCCGGATGGATGCTCGAAAAGAGGCTGAAAGGCCTGGAGATTTTCAATAAGCTGCCCATGCCTGACTGGGGTCCGGACCTTTCAAGCCTGGACTTGGACAAGATCACCTTCTTTGCAAAGCCTGACGCCAAGAAGAACGCAAGGAGCTGGGACGACGTGCCGGAGGACATAAAGAAGACTTTTGAGAGGCTTGGCATACCCGAGGCCGAAAAGAAGGCCCTGGCGGGCGTTGGGGCTCAGTATGAATCGATGAATATCTACCATAATCTAAAAAAAGAGCTTGCTGACCAGGGTGTTGTTTTCCTTGACATGGATGAAGGCCTGTCCCAATACCCTGAACTTGTGAAGAAATACTTCATGACAACCTGCGTGCCCATAGGCTTGCACAAGTTCTCTGCGCTGCATGCTGCAGTATGGTCCGGCGGGACATTCATATATGTCCCCGAGGGAGTTAAGGTTCCGCTGCCGCTCCAGGCCTATTTCAGGATGAATGCCGAAAAGATGGGCCAGTTTGAGCACACGCTTATAATAGTTGACAAGGGGGCGCAGGTGCAGTACATTGAGGGGTGTTTTACTAAAGGCAGCACCATAACGGCAAACCCTGAATACAAGCCAATAGAAGAGGTTAAAGTTGGTGATAAGGTTCTTACGCATACGGGAGGGTATAAGAACGTTTATCACACCCAGGTGAGGCCCTATACTGGAGATTTATATAAAATACAGATTTATGGAGACTCCACAGCCGCCATAGAGGTCACAGAAGAGCATCCTTTTCTGGGGGTGAAGAGGCAGAGGAAGAGAGACAGAAACAAAAGATGGGAGAGAATGTGGCTCATTCCAAAGGAGCTTAGCAAGCTGGACTACCTAGCGATGCCTATAAACAAAGTTGTGGCCAGCAACCCATCAAGAATCTTTGCAATCAAGAAAGGAAGCGGGAGGCGAAAGCAGGCTATCATTCAAAAAGAAGTTCCACTTACCAAAGAATTTTTCAGGCTTGTTGGCTATTACCTTGCTGAAGGAAGCATAATGAAGGACTCTTATCTCAGTTTTTCCTTCGGTTCACATGAAAGGGAATATATAGAGGACGTGAAAAGGCTGTTGAAAAATGTCTTCGGGACAGAGAAGCTGAATGAAATTGTCCATAAGAAAAACAATGGGACATCCGTGGTTGTCGGTTCAGTTGAGCTTGCAAGAATATTCAAGGAATTCGGGAGATCTGCAGAAAACAAGGGCCTGCCTCAGTGGATCATGCTGGAAGATCCGGAAAAACAAAAGGAGTTGATTGTGGGGCTATTCAGAGGGGACGGAAATTACTATAAAAAGAAGCACCAATCTGGGTTTAAGGAGGTATTCAGGATCAATACCACTTCGGAAAAACTTGCCAGGCAGGCAAGGGAAATCCTTTTCAGACTGAAAATACCAGCCTTCCTGAACAGGAGGATAAGGCAAAAGCCGAGAATACCCATTTATACAATTGGAGTAACAGGGGAATTTGTAAAAGATTTCGGTAGTCTGGTGGGCGTCAGAGCAGAGGACACAATAAACGGCAAGCGGAGGGCTTCTATGTTTTATGTGGATAGGGATTATGTATATGTTCCTATAAAACGTATTAGCAAGAAATCCGTTGCGAATATCCCCGTCTATAATTTCAGCGTTGAAGGTGATGAAAGCTATGTTGCTGGAGGAGTTGCTGTCCATAATTGCTCAGCCCCGCAATACGCGTCCAGCTCGCTTCACGCAGGCTGCGTGGAGGTGCACGTGCTGGAGGGCGCCCGCGCTCGTTATTCAAGCGTGGAGAACTGGAGCAGGAACACATACAACCTCAACACGAAAAGGGCTTCTGTGCACAAGAACGGGATAGTCGAGTGGATAAACGGCAATATGGGCTGCCTAACTGGAGATGCAAAGGTTTACACTAACCCAGAAGGACCTGTCAATATAAGCCGGATAAAACCAGGCACAGCCGTATTTGCACTGGATGAGAAAAACAAGAAATTCGTGAAGGCTAGGGTGAAACAGATGATATACTCTGGTGAGAAGAAAGTATACAGGCTTCAGGTAGCGGGTAGGGAAATAAAAGCAAGTGCAAATCATCCTTTCCTTGTAATCAGGCATGAACAGGTCTCCGGGAACAAGAGAAAAGGCAGATTCATAACTAAATGGGCCCCCCTTGATGAATTAAAGGAAGGGGATGTAATAGCAATATCAAAAGCGCTTCCGGATAC
>JACQOB010000060.1 GCA_016202745.1 Candidatus Aenigmatarchaeota archaeon
TCAATACCCTGCCAACATACCAGAATGTCAGCAGCAACCCATGGACAGGGGGTTTTGGCGAAACATTCAATTTTTCGCTTGAAACCCGGGACGCTGACGGCGAAGACGTCACCACGCTCCTCTACCTCTCCAATGACAATTCCACCTGGACCCTGCAGGAAACAAAGACATGCCTTGGCTGCATCAACTTCACAGTAATCCATTTCAACTATACACAATATGCCTGCGCCAACATAAGCCAGCAGTACTTCCGCTTCAACCTCTCGGATGACAGGAACACGACCACAGTCCCTGGCCAGAACATTACAGTGGAGAGAGATGATACATCCACCATTCTCTCCTTTGGAAACGTCTCATCTGTGAACCGCTCCTTGTCAAACACCACACTCCTTATACTCAGAGTCAATGATACTGATGCCAGGTCCCCAGTTGGAGCCAACGTGTCCGTCTCCTTGTGGGTAACCACGGATGGCTCCTCCTTCCTTAATGTAACCGGCCGCGTGACCAATTCCAGCGGCTACTTCAACCTCACCTTCAACCCTGACTGCTCATTCTCCGTTGGGCTGCAGAAATGGAAGGGAGGAGTGAATGGGGACGCCTGCTACAAGGACGCGAACTCCACAAACATGGACGTAACTGTCGTCGGCGACCTTATCAACATCCTCTTCACCCCGAACAGCTCTTCCAAATTCCTGGAAGGCCAGAACGTTTCATTCCGCGGAAATGTGACTGACGAGTGCTTCGTTGCTGTGGACGGGGCGACTGTCTTTTTCACTGTCAATCATACCGATAGGCTCTTCTCGAATTTTTCCGTTGCCTATCCAGGCCCTGCCCGTGAGGAGGCAGCCGCTGTATATAACGCCTCCCTGAATGTCAGCGGCTCTGCCGGAGGAAACTACAATGTAACATTCAACTCCTCAAAGGCAAACTACAATCCCAGGGAGCTCATGGCAATAAACGCTTACTTCCACCAGATTGCCCCTTTCCTGACCAACCAGACAGTCGACGCCATCAACAGGCCATGGGGAACCCAGTACAACTTTACAATTAACGTGACCGACGTGGATGATAACGTGACCTTGCGGTTCTGGGACTCCACTGACAACAACGCCTTTACCCAGAGAGGATCCTCCCAGACCTGCTCCTCCTGCATCAACAACACGATCACCTTCTCCCGCACCTATAGCCTTCCTTCAGACATCAGCGTCTGGTACTGGAAAATAAATGCCACTGATACGAATAATTTGTCCGCCGAAATATCCTCGAGCACGATAAATGTGACACGAAGGAACGTGACCTTTACCCACAATTTTGGAAACAATTCGCTGGTGAGCAGATTCGGGAGCAATACCTCAACGCTGGAGGTGAGGATCTTTGACGCCTACAGCGGGACTGCCCTGAACGGATATGACGCAGGGATTTTTGTCACCATTGACGGCCTAAACTTCACCAATGTCCTCTCAGGGACCACTGACCCTGACGGCGACATTACTTCCACATTCAATCCATCCTGCTCGAACCCACGCTTTGAAGTAGGTGTGCAGCGCTGGACAGCTGAGTTCCGGGAAACCGGCACAAATGACGACTATTTCCCGGCGAACTCCTCCAATTTCACCCTTACTATAAACTCCACCTTTATCCTCAACATCACCCATCCACAAGGCGAGGCTTACCACCGCAGCACTTCCGTGAACATCCGTGGAAACGTGACTGACCTGGACGCAACCTGTGGCGGTGTGACGGGAGCCACGGTGAACCTGGTGACCAAGGGAACCATCGCTTCCTGCACCCCAGACCCCGCAAACGAGCTCGGCAGCGGGTCCTACAACTGCACCTTCGATACCTCAAGCGAAGGCCTTAACTATTATAACATTACCATGAACACCTCTGCAAGCTTCTATGTGGGGACAAACATCACGAAAACCAATGCATTTCAGGTAAGGGAACGCCCACGCCTCACAAATCCTGTTACCGATACAACCACCGATGGATGGGGGCATAACTATACATTCAATATAACAGTGAGGGACATTGACAGCGGGGACACAGCCAATGTGACCCTCTGGCGCTCTTTTGACGGGCAATCGTTCACCGCCATAGAGACGAAGCAGTGCGCCGGCTGCACATCAGAAACTGTTGTTCAATTCTATTACAACCAATTCGCATGCAGTGACATTGCCTCTGGTCCGAATATCACCTTCAAGTTCAACGCCACTGACACATATACCCTGACGAATACCACAAACAACCAGAACATCACTCTCGAAAGTGATGATGTAGCAATAATCTATGTTTCAGGCCAAGGGACCTCAGTTAACAGGGAAGGCTCGGAAGCCGTACAATTCGTTGTCCGCATTAACGATACCGACCGCGGAACCAACGTGTCAGGCAGCGTCAACGGCACATTTTGGGTGACCACAAATGGCGTCGCCTTTGACGCCGGAACCGATAATTTCACCAACTCTTCCGGCTATTTGAATATCTTCTTCAATCCCTCCTGCTCTTACTCTGCAGGGACGCAATTCTGGAAAGCTGGAACGAACAAGGATGCATGCTACAAGCCGCTTAACCTGAGCTCTTCCCAATCCTTCTCTGTAACAGGCCAGCTAAAAGTCAGCCTGCTCGAACCGCCAGAAAATTCGTATTACAATTCCACAAACCTAATCAACATCAACTTCACCATACCAACTGACTGCCCTGTCCAGGACGGCAACCAGACAAGCGTCACCAACCTGCTCAACCTCACTCACTCAGGCGGGACATCATATTCCTGCTCCCCCATAACAGAAAGCGGAGGCTTCTACAACTGCACGTTCAACACCACCGGAAAGCTGGAAGGCAATTACTCAGCGAACATTTCCGCAACAAAAACCAATTACAACAGCAACACTTCAATCTTCTCCAACAGGTTTGTCATTGCCAATTTCAACACCACAGCCCAGAACCTTTCAGTTGTCCCCAATTCCTCGGGCTGGACAGCCAAGTTCAACTTCTCAATAGACATAAATGACCCAGAAGCAGACAACGTGACCTGCGTCCTCTTCACCTCAACCGACAACCAGGCCTCCTTCCAGAACAAGGGAAACACAACCATCCCAGGA
>JACQOB010000066.1 GCA_016202745.1 Candidatus Aenigmatarchaeota archaeon
ATTGTCTTTGAGGACGCAGAGAATAATAAGCTGATTGAATCTGTTTCGAAGGAAGAGCCTGTTGATGATTTATGGGAAATAGAAATCCTTTATTACAAGCAGAAAAAATGACTAATATTTTACTTCAAAACCCTTGAACTCGCCAGTATATTTGTACCAGCTTATTTCCATCCAGGAAACTTTTGCTCCTGAAGGGCCCTTCTTGCAGGCATTAATTATCCTATCCAGCAAATATTTCTCGCCCTCAAATACAGCCTCCACCCTGCCATCCTCCAGGTTGCTCACCCAGCCCGTCAGGCCGAGGGATCTTGCATTCCTGATTATGAAAGACCGGAAGCCGACGCCCTGCACGCTGCCCGAGACAACCACATGGGCTGATGCTTTCATATAACCAATAATAAGATTATATCAGAACACATTAATTTACTAACTTGCATGTGTTCTGATAGCTATCAAGCATTTCCGGCTTGCAGCAATTGGAAACTGCAGGTCCGGCTATAACATAGCCGGCAGGCACTCAAGCCGGCATGCGCTCAATCGCCTGTTAAAATTGACGTTATTGCGATTTGATATTATTGTAGAAGGGGATTTATGGATGTCGTGCAGAAGGTGCTGGAGATCTCGGGGATAGAGAGCCTGAATCCAGTGCAGGAGCTGGCGCTGAAGTCCGGCTTGCTCAGCGACAGGAACATGGTTGTAGCGGCGCCCACTGCTTCCGGGAAGACTGTAATAGCCGAGATTGCAGCGCTGGATGCCATAAAGAGGGGGAAGAAGGTTGTTTACATTGTGCCATTGAGGGCTTTGGCTTCAGAAAAATACGAGGACTTCAGGGAAAAATACGGGCAGCTTGGGGTAAAGGTGGTGATGTCCATTGGCGACCTGGACTCATCCGACCCGTGGCTGGGCAGGTATGACATAATCATCGCCACCTCGGAGAAGCTGGATTCCCTCATGCGCCACGGAATCCCTTGGCTGGATTCGATAGGCCTTGTGATAGCAGATGAAATCCACCTGCTCGATTCGCCAAACAGGGGGCCCACCCTTGAGGTTGTGCTGACAAGGCTCAGGCAGACGTGCAACCCGAGGATACTCGCCCTGTCCGCGACAATAAGCAATTACAAAGATTTGGCTGAATGGCTTGATGCAATTCCCGTCAAATCCGATTACAGGCCAGTGCAGCTTTACATGGGGGTTGCGCATGGGGGGAAGATTAATTTCATGCCCAGGAAGACAATGGAAGTGGACAGCGAAAACCCCATCCTGGACATGGTGAGGAAGACCATTGAGATGAAGAAGCAGATACTCATTTTCATCTCAACCAGGAAGTCAGCTGAATCGCTGGCGGAAAAAATAGGGAAGTCAGTGAACCTCGATTCAAGGGAGCTGCACCAGCTGAATGGCTTGTCGGAAAAAATACTGCACTCCCTGGAGCACCCGACAAAGCAATGCGAGAGGCTGGCTGACTGCATCAGGACAGGCGTCGCATTCCACCATGCCGGCCTGGCAAACAGGCAGAGGAGCCTCATAGAGAAAGCGTTCAGGGATGGCGTGCTCAAGGTCATAACAGCAACTCCTACGCTGGCGGCAGGGATTAACTTGCCTGCCTTCAGGGTATTGATCCGTGATTTGAAGAGGTTCAGCTCCTTCCGCGGGATGGACTACATACCCGTCCTGGAGATACACCAGATGGCTGGCAGGGCTGGGAGGCCCAAATATGACTCATCCGGCGAGGCCATACTGATTACAAAGACCGAAGCGGAGGCCAAATACGCCTGGGAGAGGTATGTCAATGGGGAGGCTGAAATGATATACTCCAAACTGGGGGTCGAGCCTGTGCTGAGGACGCACGTGCTTTCCCTCATCGCTTCCGGCGTGACGCCATCCAGGAAAAGCCTGCTGGACTTCTTCTTCAGGACGTTTTACGCGCACCAGTACAGGGAATTGCGCCACATCGAGACGCTCCTTGAAAGGGTGGTGGACATGCTGGAAAACTTCAAATTCATAATTGCATCAAGGGATAATGCACCCGCAAACAACCCCTTCAGGCCCGCCACGGCTTCTGCGGATTACGACCTCGCGCCGACAAAGATAGGCAGGAGGGTGTCCGAGCTGTACATAGACCCTTACACGGCTGATTACATCATCAGGAACGTCCGCAAGGCAGAGGGCTTGAAGACCAATGCCTTTGGGCTGCTGCAGCTTATCTCCAATACGGTTGAGATGAAGCCGCTGCTCTCCATCAGGCGGAACGACTTCCCGCTTGTGAATGAGCTGCTGATTGAACACGAAAAAAGCCTTTTGCAGCCTGTGCCGAATGCCTGGGACATTGAATATGACGACTTCCTGCGGTCCATGAAGACCGCGCAGATGTTCCACTCCTGGTGCAACGAATACGGGGAGAACAGGATGCTGGAGGATTTCGGGGTGACGCCCGGGGAGCTGCGCGCGAGGCTTGACAACGCTGACTGGCTGCTGTATGCCGCGCAGGAGCTGGGGCTGCTATTGGGCTATATGGACATCTTAAAAATGGTAAGAAAAACCAGGGTTAGATTGCAATATGGCGTAAAAGAAGAGCTTCTCCCGTTAATCAGGCTGAAGGGCATAGGCCGCGCCAGGGCCAGGGTGCTTTACGATATCGGCCTGAAGGGGCTGGCGGAGCTGAGGAAGGTCCCGGAGGATTCACTGGCAAGGGTTGTCGGACACGCGGTTGCGAAGTCGGTCAAGGAGCAGCTTGGGGAGAAGGACGACCAGAAGATCATTGGCGATCATGATAATGAATAGTTACCATTAGATATTTGATGCCTGCGTGGACGCATACCAGCTTGTTGGACGCAGGCTGATTCACAGGGGAACGTTCTAGTGGTTTTCCGCTACTGTTTTAATAATAAGACCGCCCAAATTGATTCTAAATGATAATCAAGAATCTTTCAACAGGGAAAATAATAGCCAAGGACGTGGAGCTTGCCGACACCTACTGGAAGAGGGTGAAAGGCCTCATGTTCAGGGAGGGCGGCTCGATGCTCTTCAGGTTCAAGAAGGAGGGCTTCTATTCGGTCTGGACCCTCTTCATGAAGTTCCAGATTGACATAATTTTCCTGGACCGGCAGAAGAAAGTCATCCAGGTGTGCGGGAACGCGAGGCCCGTTGGCCGCGGCCTGTCCACATGGAGGGTGTACAGGACGGAGAAAGAGGCAAAATACATACTGGAAATCCCGTCTGGCGGCAGGGCCATTGTAAGGAAAGGCGACTTGATGTCCTTCTAGGCCGCCCGCTGCAGGCCCTCGTCGTAGAGGCTTGCCACCCTTCTGTCCATCCTTGGGTTCCTGCCCCTTGCGGATGCGTTGAACGGGACAACCGTGGCCCCCGGTGTCGGGACGTAAAGGCCGCTGTTGGTTCTTGTGTAGCCTGTTGAAGGCATTCTCCTGCCGCCTGTCTGGCGCGCCTCCTGTTCGCCTGGTATCTGCCCCTGTTCAGGCCTTCCACGGCCCTGCGGCCCCCTGAGGTCAAACTCTATTGAATTAACGCGAGGGCTTAATGGATACGACATTCCCCTCCTGGCCGCTGCAATGCCGCGGTACTCGAACTCCGTAAGCGTTTCCATGACGTCTACGGGAACCCCTGCAACCTGCTGCCCTATCTCAACCAGCCTCTGTATCCTGTCGTACGGTATGTCAATAAAATCATAAAGCTGGTCCCCCAGGAACCAGTAGGCCCAGTTACTGAATCCCTTTTCAGGCTTTTCATACACTTTTATCCTGTACTGTGTTCCCCTGACGCCGACATCCCTCTCTTCATCAAACATCTCCCTGCCGAACTGCTGGATGTACCAGACCTCGTCCCTGACAAGCCACTTCCTGAACCTGTCCGGGTCAACGAACCTGTTTTCGTAGTCGCCCCTGGAATATTTATTCAGTGTTTTTTCTGCCACTTTTCTTTCATAGAACTCCAGATCCAGGTTAATGAGGTAATTGTAGATGGACATGTTGTAATTGAGGACATATTCTATGTTCTGCGTGAGCACTTCAGGCGTCGGGTCCACGCCACCGCGCTTCTTTATGAAGACCGGTATTTCTGCATCCCGGTATGTTACCGTGTAGATTTTTTCGATATTTGTTATCCCATGCGCCCAGCGCCTCCAGAAATCAATCTTAGGTATTGCATTAGTAATGATAGCGTCTGTGCTCTGACTACCCCATTCGTAGAGGTTCTCGCCCAGCAGTGTTTCAAGCAAATATGCCCCAGGAGCTTTCTCGCCTGTCTGATGGGCTTCCTGCCTAATTCCCCTGCCATAGTCTCTTATAAGCCTTCCTGTTTCACGGATTGCAAAATACAGAGGCAACTTTAGCAGGTTTCCAAATTGCTTTGGCTCTATGAATGGCGGATTGACATATTTTGAAACCTTCGATTCATGCGGCATACAATCACCTACAGCGGGTAAAGCGCCTTCCTTGATATCCTGTCAAGGCGCTCTATCCTCCTGAATCCTTCCTCCAATGCCTTCGCTTCGTAATCTTTTATGTCCATAGCATCACACGTCCAAGTTGAATAACTCTTCCCCTCTTTTGAATAGCCCTTTCCTTTGAGCGGAGATTGTGACATATTCTGCACGCGCAAGGTCTTCCATGCTTGGGAGCGGGCTTTCGCTTATTGGCCCTTTGTACATCCCCAGCAGCCTTCCTATTGCCCTGCTGAAAGCCCTGTAGCCGCGCTCCCCAAGGTCCTTCTCGATGGACCTGAGATCCTCATCAAAGTCTATCTTGTGCGCGTCCCTGAGGTACTGCTTCACAGTGCTGCCGAAACTGTCTCCCCTGTAGGAATGCGATATAAGCGCGGCTGCGTATTTCATTAGCCCGTCCTGGCTGCCCCTACCGCTCCTAAGGTGGCTTACATATCCTGCTTCATGCAGGGCGTGCTCGTCCTCGTTCCTCGGCCTCATCAGGCATTCAACCATGAGCTCGTGGCCGAACACGTACTGTTTCAGGTATTCGGCTACGCTCTTCAGGTAACCCTTCTCTGAAGGGTCCGCCGACTCGTATACAGGGCTGAAATCAGCCACCCTTATCCTTGGGGTGCCGGTGTCAAAATCAGTGAAGCCCAGCGCTCCATCCTCTACTGAAATGCCAGGGACTTCTATGAGATCAATTTCGCCCACGCCGCCTATTATCTTTTTCATATTTGTCACCTAATAATAGTTACACTTACATGCTTATAAAGCTTTCCATGCGTCGCTTTGTGCTCTCTTAAGCTTTATATACCCTTACGTCGCAAGGGCGTATTCCTCTTTCCTCGGGTCAAGCCCTGGTATCAGCGTCTGGCCAAGCAGGCTCTTTACGCTCCTCTTTATCGAAGGCCCCACGCCCTCCTTCCTGAACCTCCTGTCCGACTCCTTCACGCCGCTGAAGGCGAGGTAGTCTATTGCGCCCATCTCGCCCATCTTCCTCCTGAAATCCGTATCCTCCCCTGACTTCAATGATTCGTCAAAGCCGCCGTACCTTCTCCTGACCCTTTCCCAGCCTGCCCTTGATATGTACTGGAATGCCCCTGGAGATGCTATCACAGGCCCCACTGAAGATATGGCCGAGGCAAGAGCTGCTGTGTTTGACCATGCGCTTGCATCTGCGTTGTACGAATCCAACGATATCCATCCGCTCCCGCCATCAGAGCCTTTCAGGTAGCTGGTTGCTATCTGGTCGAGGGTGTTGTAGCCCATTCTTGTGCCGGAATCAAGGAACGCAATGATCTCGCCGGTGGCCATGCTGGCGCCGTAATTCCTGGCCCTGGAAATGCCCCTCTCACCAAGCTGGTAAATTTGCACCCTGTGGTCGCTGGCCTTCCTCACAGCCTCCGCTGTCCCGTCATCCGAGCCATTGTCAACCACAATAACCTCAAGGTTCCTGTAGCCCTGGCTGAGCACTGATTTTATTGTATCAGCTATGTATTCCT
This sequence comes from Candidatus Aenigmatarchaeota archaeon, assembly GCA_016202745.1. Classification (GTDB taxonomy): domain Archaea; phylum Aenigmatarchaeota; class Aenigmatarchaeia; order QMZP01; family QMZP01; genus JACQIG01. The sequence continues at coordinate 5,944 of JACQOB010000066.1, forward strand.
CCTCATTGCAGGCAGGGATGACTACGCTAATCAGCGGCTCGTAATCCTCCCTGAAAACGCTATTCAGCATCCTATACTTGCCCTTTGCCCACCTCTTCGCATAATTCTTGAGGAGCCTGGGCAGGCCAATTCCATCGAGCTTGTCTTCACCCTGATCCATCAGGCGCTCCTGAAGGTCCAGCAAATAGGCTTTCAGTTTTTCCATATTTGTCACTATATAATAGTTACATTAACTAGTATATAAAGCTTATTGTGGCCCGCTGTGTGCTGTTTTGGGCGGGAAAA
>JACQOB010000064.1 GCA_016202745.1 Candidatus Aenigmatarchaeota archaeon
ACAATATACAAATCCAGTTTGGGATGCCTCTCAATACCTGTGACAATTGCGGGCCTTGCTGTTACGCTTGCATTGGGACCTATTGACCTGTGCAGGTCAGTATATAATCAGATAATTGGAGATACACCGGTGCTCAAAAGACAATTGGTAGATTATATAAGGCACGACATTGCAGGGCAACGTGGTGAATATACAACTGATCAGATAAATCGTAGTCTGGCTAATGAATTGGGTTATAGAGGTAACAGCGAACAAGAACTGGATCCACAAAAGATAAGCATAACAAGGTTGTGGGACTCTGCAGAAGATCATGCTGGATCTTTCTGGCAAAGATTTATATGGACTCGTCTGAAAGACTGAGATTATATATTTACTGTCTCACAAGAAGCCTGGCCTGCTCGATGTTATACTTCCACTCGGGCGGGAGCGCTTTCTGGGACTTGTAGTATTTTGCCAGCTTCCTGATCTTTGACTCGGTTATCTCAAGGCCGCGCTTTGAGGTGTAGTCCCTCTTGTTCTTTGCCATGTGGCCGTGCAGGTTCACTGCCCTCTTGAGAAGGTTGTAAATGTCGTCAGGCAGCGATGGCGCCAGGCTGTGCTCCTTAAGGACCCTGGATATTTTCTTGTTTATCGCGCTCCTTGCGTATGGCACGCCATAGTCATCCCTCAGCTTCTGGCCGATCTGGCTTGCCGGGAGACCCTTCTTTGCCAGCTTCACTATTATGTCCTCTATTTCGGGGGGCTTGTAGCTTACCCAGAGAGCCTTCTTCTCAATGGGCTTGTGAGAGCCTGATTTGCCCTTCCTGCGGGAGTACATTCGTGCCATAACTTACCTGCCGGCTTTATTCTGTTTATCGTAGCCGGACCTCATAGAATACAAATGAAACAATCAGCTATTTAAAGATTCTTAAGGGCATTTACCTGCGCCCCACCCTTGCAGTACTGGATAGCGCAGACGACGAAAGGCGTCCTATGCGCCCTGATCCTGTCCCTGCCCAGTACGAATTCCTTGAGCTCCCTGATGATAATGTGGCTGCCTATCATGAAGCTGTCTGCTTCCGGCATGTTCCTGGCGCCGTACTCCTGTATCTTCGCCCTGAGGGATATGAGGGGGTCTTCTGCTATAATTGCCCTTCCCTGATTGCCGTTCTCTGTGGCAAGCTCCTGGAATACCACCACAGGCTCCCCAACAGGTTCCAATGCCTCCTGACTCTTGCCTGCTTTCCTGCCTTTCATAGTATCTCTTTCACCCTGGCCCTATATGAATATTCTCCCCAATACAGAGGGATCATACCTGATATCGTGGATTTTTCCGTCCACCCTTGTTACAGGGCTCTTAAGGCCGTGGCCCGTGACCAGACACACAACATTGGAACCCCTTTCTATCTTGTCCCTGGCTTTCAGCAGCCCGGCCAGCGATGCTGCCCCTGCGGGTTCCGCAAATAATCCTTCCCTTCTGGCCAATATATCGCGCGCCTTCAATATCTCCCTGTCAGAGACGGAAACAGCAAAACCTTTTGACTCAACTATGGCCCTGACCGCCAGTTCACCATCCAGCGGGTTCCCGCACTCAATTGCCGAGGCGACCGTCCTGGGGTTTCTCAATGGCGTTATTTTTTCCTTATTGTTGAACGCCTTTACAACAGGACTGCACTTGTCTGACTGGACACCAATTAGTTTGGGCTTATGCCTGGAAAATCCCAGCATATTGAACTCCTTTATGGCTTTCCAGATTGCCGAAATCAGGATGCCGTTCCCTACCGGGACAATAATATAGCCCGGTTTCGATTGCTGGAGCAATTCAAACCCGATGGATTTCGTCCATTCCCTCCTGTAGAGGTAATCCCCCAGCATGTGTGTCCTGCCCTCCCTGAACGCCTCCTCCACCAGCCTGATTGTGTCCGCATAATCGCTGTGCACCCTGTGAACCCTGGCACCATATGCCATTATCTGCTCCAGCTTGATAATCTCCGCATCCCGGGGCGTGAATATGTAGCAGCTCAGACCCGCGATGGCAGAATAAGCGGCCAGCGAGGAGCCCATGTTGCCCGTCGAGGCGCATGATACGTTCTTTGCATGGAATTCCAGCGCTTTGGCTATTTCAACTGAGCTGCCCCTGTCCTTGAAGGATCCCGTGGGGTTAAGGGCTTCGTTCTTGAAAGAAAGGCCAAAATGCATGCCCTTCCGGATGTTCCTTGACATGACCAGGGGCGTCCCGCCTTCCTGGAGGGAAATGATTTTTTTCACGGGAAAAAGCTCCAGATACCTTGAATGAAGGAATGGCCTTTTGCTTAGTTTTTCCCTGGAGAGTGTTTTCTTCAGCCTGTTGTAATCAAATGCAACCTCCAGGGAACCGGCGCACTTGTCGCACCTGAAGATCATCCTGCCCAAGGGGAATGTCCTGCCGCAGCCGGCGCAGGCTATGTGACTCTCATGCATAAGGAATAATTGGGCCCGGGCGTTTAAATTGCGGCAAAGAGAATTATTAATATGGCCTTGGAAGACCCGGCGGCAATACTCGGAGCGCTGCCGCAGTTGATCCAGACGCTTCCCCTCCTGCTGCAGACGATACAGCTGTTCAGTTACATGGTGATCCTCTGGTTCTTCGGATCGATAATAACAAGCGCCTACAAGGGCCATTTGCACCCGCTGGCCAAGTTCTTTGTCCGCGTGTTCTTCGGCCTGATTTCCCTCATGATAGGCGTCACCATCGGCTCCCTCCTGCCTTTTGACAATGAGCTGCTGAAGGTGATACAGGCCGACATCTTCATTGGCGGGCTGATTGCCGCGCTGCTCATTTCCTCGGCTTTCTACCTGTTTTCATACAGGATACCCTCCATCAGCTCGGGCGAAGTGGGAAAGAGGATAAGGTCGCTTGAGGGCAAGATAGCCAGGCTGGAATCAATACTCGAAAGGGAAAAGATTTCCAAACCGATAGCAGAGGCTGACGCAAAGAGTTACGCGGCCGCGTCGCTGACGGACTACAAGACCGATGCGGCGGAGCAGTCGGGAGACACGTGGAAGGTGACGATGAGAAAGGGCGAGAAGGAGGCAACTGTGCTGGTAGACGCCTACACTGGCAGCGTCGTCAAGACTGTGAAGCACAAGACAAGGATCGGGGAGGTATTCTCAGACCCGCTCAAGATAGCAGGGATTGTTATCCTTGCGGTACTGGTTGTTTTCGGCGTATTCACCTTCAGGGGATTCCCAGACTTCGGCAGCGACGTGTACTCCCTGATCGATATCACGCCTTCCCAGCTTGAAGGGCTTGCCGGCATGTTCTCCGCCAACGAAACCGTCGCGGGCTGCGTGAACACGAACCTGCTGCTGTTCCAGTACAATGATGCGATAGTCAGGGGAACGCTCCCCCCTTACACCAACGGCACGCTGCAGTCCGCCATCGAGAACCAGTCAGGCTTCAACGTCATCAGGATGTACAGCGTGACTCACCAGAGCCAGCCTTTCATCCTTGCGGTGACAAGCGGCGGCGTGTGCTCTTCAACGCCGGAAACCTTCTGCGGCTGCTCGACAATATCAGGTTAGGGCTATAATTCATGCCGCGGCTTTATTGTATTTAAATACTTATCGTGTCATAATATACCACAAAATAGAACCGGTTTGCTGCGAAGTTGCCGTCAACAGGCCGCGGCAGGCCAAATATATCGGAGGTGTATTTATGAAGAGGTTTTTTGCTGATGAGGAAGAAGAGGACGACGA
>JACQOB010000065.1 GCA_016202745.1 Candidatus Aenigmatarchaeota archaeon
CGGACTGACGCTTAAGCCAAGGACAATAGAGGGGGAGGCCAGCAGCCTTCTTCTCCCTCAGAGCATCACTGTCCTCAGGGGCACCGGGTACACATTCACCGCGATTGGCAAGAACATATATCTCAACTCAACGCTTCGCAATGTCTCCCTGCATGCTTCTGGCAGCCTCGCCAAGTTTATTGGGATCTCACCACAGTCTTATCCAATTATTGAATTCAACAGGACAGTGCAGTTCAACTTGACCCTGTCAATACCCACATATCTTGACACCGGCGATGTCCAGCTCCCCCTGACCCTGAATGGCGTAATCGAAACCCCAAGAGGGCCAAGCACAATCTACAACAACCTGTCTGAAACAGCTGCCGTCTCAGTCCTTGTCCATACCATCACATCCTCCGATGCGGAAACAATATACGCTGAAGCACAGGCAATACTCGCTTCGATGACACGGGAAGGCCTGCCAACGAAGGCCGCCGACAAGATGCTGAGGGAAATGAGAAACGCAATAATACTCGGCGACCTTGAGAAAGTGTCTGATATCGGAAGGCTGCTCAGGGAAATGAGCGCGATAGCAAGGGAAACTGCCACCTTCCTTTCGCAGGTGGACAGCAGCATACGCCAGTCAGGGGATGACGGAATAGACACCCCCGAAACAAGCAGGCTGTACAGGCTCGCAGGCCTGGCATTCGAAAGGGGCGATTTTGCCACCGCACAAAGCAGGATAAAGGATGCCCAGCTAGTTTACCTGCTCGAGACAGGCGGAAAGTTCAATATACCCGTGTTATTAATTAAGAACTGGATATTAGTAACTATATTGGCAGTTGCGGGCTCCGGCCTTGGCTACATGGGATTCAACGCCTTCAGGAAGGCTGTGATAACGAAGACAATAAGAAGGCTTTCCAGGGAGGAAGCGTCGATGAAAGAGCTTATAAGAAATGCCCAGAAGGCCTGCTTCGAGGACAAGAAGATAACAGTGGCCGAGTATTACAAGCAGATGTCCAGATACGAAAAGAAGCTGGAGCAGACGCGCCAGAGGACAATAGAGTTGAAGTCGATGAGGATAAGCCTGATTCACGCATTCAATGAGCTGGTTGACCTGAAGAATGAGTATTCGCAGCTTGCCGTGATGATAAAGGAACTGCAGGACGACTATTTCAGAAAAGGCAGAACAGATTGGAGGAGCTACACGCAGAAGATGGAAATCCTCAAAGAAAGGCGGGCGGAGGTCGAGAAGCACCTTGCCTTCTTGGAGGCAAAGGCGGCAATCGAAAAATACAGGTGACATAAAATGAGGGTCCACATTTACGTTGCAATTGCTATCGTGCTTGCCCTGGCGGCGCACGCGGAGGCGCAGCAGGCCACAAGGGAGCAGGCGCTGAACGCCATCGCGGAGGCGAGGATCACTATTAACGACATGCAGGCCGCAGGCTTTGGAACCGTGCTGGCTGGCGACCTTCTCAGCCAGGCTGAGGAAACGATCAACGCGACGGACATAGCCGACTATGACCAGATACTGGAGAAGACTGCCCTGATCCAGGAGATGGCCGGCAACGCCTTCCTACTCAGCGACTCCCTGAAGGCGATTAACATAAGCATGGAGGAGCTTGCCGCCAGCAGGCTTAACACCACGAAGGCAGCAGACCTGTATTACCAGGCTTCGGAAGCCTTCCGTGAAGAGAGGTATGCGGAGGCCGAGGAACTGATTGACGAGGCCTTCCAGGCCGTGAATGAGGCGCAGGCCGAGTATTCCAGGCTTAACATACTCCTGTCAAATACCCAGCAGGGCCTTGCCTCCTTCATACAAGGAAACCTGAGGGAGGTCGCCATTTCCACTGCCGCAACGGCGCTGATTATTGTTGTTTCAGGAATCAGGCTGCAGAGGCATTTCAGAAGGTCCAGGGTGAAGAAACTGGAGCTGGAGCACCAGGTGCTGATAAACCTGATAAAGAAGGCGCAGCTGGACAGGTTTGAAAAGGGCTCAATCACCAACAGGGAATACGAGATTAAGATGGAGAAATTCAAGGAAATCCTGGCTGAGGTTGAGAAGAACCTCTCCGTGCTGAAGAGCGGGAAGCGGCCCGGGCAGGATAGGCCTCCCAGAACACCCGCCGCAGATGTCAAGCCCCAGAAGCCTCCGCCGGTCTTTGACACTTCCCCCAAGACAGCCAAGCCAGCGGACGCGGCGAAAGCGGGGCAAAAAGTGGAACCAAAGCCAGAGGCGCCCAGGCAGCAGCCAAACCCCCCGGAGTCGCCTAAGCCTTCAAGAATCCCACCCAAACCCCCGCACCCGCCTGCTGTGGAAAAACGACACCAGGCCCAGGCCAGGCACTCCGCACCTTCCAGGCCTTCAGGCCCTCCCCCAACACTACCCAGGCCACTCCCGAAGGCACACGCCACCGCAAAACCTCCCAGGCCCCCAGCTGCGCCACCCTCCGGCAAGGAGAAAGGGCAGGCGGACAGGAGCGGGCATGGCCTGGACGAACTGGAAAATGAGCTGTCATCCCTCAGGAACCTCATCAAGCTGCTCAAGACAGACCAGAAGAAAGGGAGGGTGACAAAGCAGGAATACAGCGAGAAGATGGCGGACTATAAGAAAAGGCTTGCCAATGCAGAGAAGAGCCTTGCCGGGCTCAAGGAAAAGAGGGCATAATCCTTCTGATATTTTCTATTCCCTAATGGCGTAGGTAGAAACCCCTTATCTGCAGCAGATGATTCATATTAGCGGTTTCTGGATACTGCAGGCAAGTCAGCCTCCTTTTCCCCCATAAATCAATATCACGAGAATAATATTCACCCCCTTTATCTGCACTTTCAGGCGGAAGAGTGTTTGATATCAGAAGGCCAAAACCGGTTATACGTTCACGATGACAATGCCTCTGCCCTGGACAATATTGAATTCCACTATCTTCTGCTGGAATCCCTCTCCCCTCATCTTGAGGATCTCTATGGTCTTCACTCTCTCGCCGCCTGTGGTTTCGCCGCCTGTTATCTTGAGGTTCCTCATTATTATGATGCCGTCCGCAAGGAAGCCTTCCACCCCGCTCCTGGTAAGGCTGAGCGATTCCGGATCCTCCGTCTCAGTGATGAGGAGCGACGTCGCGCCCATCTCCTCGAAGAACCTGAACAGCTGCTCGATGTATATCCTGTAGCTGTCCTCCCTGCCAACGAAGGCCGCAGCCACCGCGGACATTGAGTCGAGGATTATGAACGTCGGCCTGAAATTCGGCGGGAAGAATACAGGCTCCACGTCTATCAGCAACTCCTTCTTTGCCCTTGTCAGCAGGGCTTCTATTGACCGCGTGATGTCAAACGGGTCAAACCTCTTGATCATGAGTGACCCCTTCTGCTCGTATATCTCCGGCTTCCACCCGAAATCATGCATGTGCTGGCGCAGCCTCCACTCGGGCTCCTCGAAGGACATGTACAGCCCTTTCTCGCCGTTCTTCACGGCATTGTACAATGCCTGCAGGCAGAATATGGTCTTGCCGGTTCCAGGTGTGCCGGCCACAAGCACGGAAGAGCCCTTGGGTATCCCCTTGCCGAAAAGCCTGTCAAAGCCGCTGATGCCTGTCTTAATCCTCTCGAAATACTCGGGCCTCCTTATCGCCTCCATTTTCTGCGTCTGCGTCTGCGGTTTCTGGAGTATCCTTTCATCCTCAGACTTTTCCTCAAGAAGCTGCTTCCCGAACTTCGGCATGCCCTTATGCTTCACTGCCTTGGCCTTTGGCATAACTATAAATTATTTCCCTGGCTTATAAATTCCCCTTCAGGCGTGCAGGAAGTGCAGAATGGAATCCCCCTTATAAGCATAAACCACAATATATAAGAGGTGGCCATTCTGCCCAGACAGCGACTATTGTGCCTGAAAATTCTGATCCCGGTTATTGTCATAGCAGTTTCAGGATGCGTTTCCCCCCCTGCCAGGGACATGACCCCCGTGCTCACCTCGCTGCCCCCTGTGCAACAGTTTCTTGATGAGCATCCCGGCACCGACGTAAGGATAGAATACCTGACCGCCGACCAGGCGTTCGGCAGGATAGATGAGATCAGGGAGGAATGCGGCGAGGATTTCCACCCGGGCAATTATTACAGGGGCATGTACAGCGACGGTGGCATAAGCCTGGTTGTGTATGTTGATTCCTCAAGCCTCAGGCCTGAATGCGTTGCAAAGGACGGCGAGCCGGTTACGGGAGGCCGGTGCGGCGACGGAGTATGCGACTTTGTAAGCGCCGAGAACCCGTTCACATGCCCTGAGGACTGCAACATGGGCGCGGCCTGCGTGCCCGTGGATGAGATGTGCGACGGCCTGGATAACGATTGCGACCGCCTGGTGGATGAGGAGTGCATACTGCTCTGCAGGGAGGGTGAAACCAGGGCCTGCGGGCCTGCATATGCCGGCGGCATTTGCTCGCCGGGCATCTCCACCTGCACAAAGGGCACCTGGTCGGAGTGCCAGGGAGAGATATCACCCGAGGCGGCTGACGTGTGCGGCGACGGGCTCGACAACGACTGCGACGGCGCCATAGACGAGGCGGGCTGCGTAGCTGAGCCGAAGATACCGTGCATTGACTCAGACAGGGGGAGGGACCTGTTCACCAGGGGGACAACAAAGGGATATGACCCATACAGGCCCGATGCATTGCTGACAGAAACAGACAGGTGCTCCTCCTTCGGGAAGGTGACCGAGTTTGAATGCACTAGTGGCGAATCCAACACGATAACATGGGGCGAGCATGAATGCCCCGTTGGATCGTCCTGCGAGGACGGCAGGTGCGCAGTCGAAGACCTTATGCTTGCGTGCGGCGACGGAGCCTGCGAACAGGAGACATTCCATATCAGGGAGGGCCAGAGAAAGACGTTTTACATTGACTCTGCCGCCAGCGATATAGAGCTCCTTTCGGTTGACAGTTACACGGCCGCCGCCATCTGCGTAAACGGGGACTGCAGCAGGGTGGATGAGGGTGTCCTCAGGACTCTTGGCGGGACAAGGCTGCTGCTCGGCGACGTCTATTACAATCCCGCGGACACACCGTCAAATGAGGTAACGGTAATAATATTTGAGGATTCATCGTACTGCGCCCCGGATTGCGGGACCGCGCCTGTCACCGGAACCCTTTATGTCAACTCAAACCCGCAGGGTGCAGACATTCGTGTCGACGGCAGCTATTCTGGCGCCACTCCGAAGACAATATACGGGTTGCCAGCGGGAAGCCATGAGCTGGTGATTGCGCGCGCCGGCTATCTGGATTACACGGCGACCGTGGCGATTACAGCCGGCCAGACATCCGCTGTCAGCATCAGCCTGCCGGTTTCATCATCCTACTGCACAACAAACTCAGCCTGCCCGTCGGACAAGGTCTGCATGTCCAACACTTGCAGCACGCTTTTCTGCGCCGCTGGCCAGCAGGCCATCAACCACACATGCCAGCAGGCCAGCCAGACCCTTCTTGGCTACCTTAATGTGAACTCAACGCCCCCCGGAGTCAATGTGTATGTTGACAACGTCCTCAAAGGACAGACCAACCTGGGCGTTGCCGTCCCCCAGGGGTCCCACGTTGTCCGGCTCTCAAAATACGGCTACCTGGATTACATGGTGACGGTGACCGTAACAGCCGGCCAGCCAGCCCAGGTCACGTGGGTGATGATAACGTCCCCCTGCACGGACACAGACGGCGGATTCACATCCACCCTGAAGGGGACTGCTTCCGATGGCAAGGTGACAAAGACAGATTACTGCCTGTCGCCAACAACCCTTGTGGAGCACCAGTGCGCGACATGGGGATCGGTCTTTGAGAGCAATTACACGTGCCCCGCAGGATGCCAGAGCGGGGCGTGCAATATCCCTGGATCCACACCCTGCACATCAAATGCGAACTGCCAGCCAACCCAGGTATGCGTATCAGGCACATGCAGCACCCTAGTATGCCCTCCCGGCCAGCAGGCCGTGAACCACGTATGCTCGCCCCCGCAATCAGACATAGGCGTTAACATCACTTTCAACGTGTCCTCAGCCCGGACAGGTGATTCAATAGGAATAACAACGACAACATACAACCGCGGCCCTTCAAATGCCTGGTACACAAGGAGCGGCAGCACAAGCGGCCCGCGTGGCGGCGGCGGAGGCGGAGGGGGCTCCTATTTCCTGGCAGCCTACGGCATCGTCACAGGCGCGAGTGTGCTTGTCCCGTCAGAGGGAGGCACCTGGATTGTCACATCTTCCGTTTCCCTGATCAACGGGACAGATCCTGTCCTTGCAGACAACCGGTTTTCAAAGAGCATTTCTGTCACCTCCGTGTGCGGCAACAGCGTATGCGAGCCATTTGCGAATGAGACACCCTCCACCTGCCTTGGTGACTGCCCTGTTTGCGGCGATGGCATCTGCGGCGCCACCGAATATTGCGCGCCGGACTGCGGGTGCATTGATACAGACGTGACGTTCGGCGGCAGCAGGGTGGACATCCAGGGGACAGCATCAAGCGGGACAATCGCACAAGCAGACTTCTGCATAAACAGCACAGCATTGAGGGAGTTCTCTTGCCTGGGGGCAAACATAAAATCCAACGATTACGACTGCTATGACATAGGGTATGACATCTGCTCCAGCGGCAGGTGTGAATTCGCCTACTCAAACTCCACCAGCGGCGGCGGGGGCGCAGGTGGCGGCGGGTCCTGATTATTTTAAGTTGCTTTGTCAATTATTTCTTGTATTGGTGCGAGGGTGTCCGAGTTGGCCAAAGGAGCAGGACTTAAGTGCAATCTTAAGTGTTGAGCCCTGTGTGGGTCATGATAAGAAATCCTGTGGCTTAGTGCCTTTCGTAGGTTCGAATCCTACCCCTCGCACTTCTATCCTTCAGCCTCCTTAGCCTCAGTCCCTGAATACCCGCACTTCTTGCATTCAAAATACATGTAGACGCTGGAGAAGAACTTGTTCTCAAGATAATGCACATCCAGCTGGCTGCCGCACTCTGGGCAGTGGTAAACAGGAGAATCCATATAAATTATTGTTCTGCCAATTAAAACCATGAAGCCAATGTTGCTTGCAGTCTTTTCGTCTGTGCTCATCATGTCGGCATCCGCGTATGCGATGAACCCTTATGTGCTAAAACTAAAAGTTAGTGATGATTCAGCCACACCATAAAGCCTGGTTTGTCTCCCAGTATTGCATTGTCCTCCCAGCTCACGGAAGGGAAAAGATCAGCAGCTCAGTATTCATATTCCCAAGCCAGCCACCCGGAGACGCGATTCTGAGAGTTAAAATAGACTCCCCGCAGGTAACCGTTGAGGAGCACTCCAGGATAATCTAGGGCCGCTACTGGGAATCCCATAAGCTTTTTTCCAAAAAGCTTAAGCAAAAATGGAGGCTATCTCCGCTTCGCTCCGATTGCGCCTTCCATTATTATATGGAAGCCGTAATGAACGAGCGTAGCGAAGTGAATAGGCTCCTTTTTCGCTCAAGCCTTTTTCTTGAAAAAAGGCTTGTTTTGAACCCAGCCCAAAGGCTCGCTGTGCGAGGCCGACTGGGCAATATTGTTGCATGTCGGCAATCGACTCCACAGGCCCGTATGCTACCACTACACCATAGCGGCCATGATGTCTAATATGCGCTTTATAATTAAATAACCGTTAATATGTCAATATGGATCTTACCAAAAGGATAGTAACCAGAGATGAATTTAGGACAGGAGCAAATTATTTCAAAGCCTTGCGCGGCTATCAGCGGAGGGAAGATATCTTAGACGCGATGTATAAGTCTTTAGACATAAAATCCCTGGAGAAAGAAGGGCCTGTGAATTCTATTGATCTTGGTTGTGGTCCAGGTACTGTAGGCGAGTATTTCTATAATAAGCTAAGACAAGTTGTTAAGATCCATGAATTTTTCCTCGATATTAACCCATCAATGCTATCCTCTATATCAATAAGGGCGGATTATACAATAGTGGAAGGGGATGTGACCAAATTAAAATTCCGCAGCGGTTATTTTGATATTGCAACAATGAAGCAGGTTCTGGATTATTTGCCTAAAGCATTGCAATATAAGGCGTTAAGGGAAACCTATAGGATATTGAAAAATAACGGCCAGTTTGTTCTCTCCGCTTTGGTTTCCCCATCAGAAAATGCGTTCGATCTTACAAACCTGCTTTATTCCGAGAGGGAAAAAGTTCTCAATCCCTCCACGCCAATACAAAAGTTTATTCCACCCAGAGAGATCTACAGTGAATGGCTGGAAAAAATAGGATTCAGCGATGTAAGCACCAGATATGTATATGAGATTCCACTTACAGTAAAAGATTTTGTTTCTGCATTCGGATTAAGCGAAGCGCAAAGAAAAAATCTGATGAAGTTGTACAGAGAGGTTGTAACAATGGACACGACTGACGAATTCAAGGCGCGAAAAGTCAGTGGAGATATAGAATTGATTGAGAAAGCAGTAGTTATCTCTTCTTTAAAGCATTTATAAAA
>JACQOB010000067.1 GCA_016202745.1 Candidatus Aenigmatarchaeota archaeon
ATAGAGAAGGATATAACAACATTGGACAAAAAATAGATAGAACCATCTTTGAGGCAAATGAAAAAAATGCTGACATTGGAAATAAGAAGGCCAAATATATTAAATTAATACTTATCACATTTTTTATCGGATTTATGTTTATAATATTATCTAACATTATATCAAATATAGGTTTAGAGGTAGTTCAACATGGATGAAAAAAAGAAGCGGGATACAAGCGGATGGGATGAGGGACCGATTAGAATAGTCACGATAGAAAAATCCCTAGACAAGTCACAGAAAAAAGAAAAGGAATAGTATAACACAGTTATACTCTGTTAGCTTTCCACCTCAGGAACAACCCATAAAGAAACTGCTGGAATTCCATATTATCTGTTACACTGAATATTTCCTTTCTTTCAAGGGACACCCCACATCTTGAACAGAATTTTGAACTTGAATCGTTCTGAAAACCGCACCTGAAACAACTTACCGTCTTGAGTATAACACTGTTATATTTATCAATATCAGTCTTTATGTTGTTGATTTCAAGGATTTTCTTGTCTATGTCAGCTCCGCTCAGATGTGTGTAAACTTGGACTGTCTTCAGTTGCTTCCAGCCCCCATAAATCATCAGCTCCTGGCTGGTGAGCTTCTTTGCCAGCTCTGTGGCCTTTGAGTGGCGGAGTATGTGGGTGTAGACGCGCTTCCTTATCCCCGCCCTCCCTGCCGCTGATTTTATGATATTGTTGAGACTTGTGTAATTGAGGAAGGTCTTTGTTTTCTTGTCCATCCTGTAGAATAATGGCGCTTCCGGGTCTTCCCTGAATCTGTGATCCTGCATATATTGGGCCAAGAGAGGGACAGGCTCTATTATCCTTATTCTTCTTGACCCTGTTTTGCCCTCCTCGGGAACCATTACAACAGCTCCGTACTGGTCAAAAACAAGGTCTTTTACCTTGAGGCTTCTCACCTCCCCTGACCTGAGGGCAGCATGATAGGTGAGCGAGACCAGGGCCTTGTCCCTTACGCTCTGGCAAGCAGCTATTAGCCCGGAAGCCTCCTCCTCGCTCAGGACATCCTCGGGAAGCTTTGTTTTCAGCTTCACTTTCAGCCTGAAGTTCCTCACGTCTATCTTGGGATTTACCCATTCTGCAACAATCCTGAAGATGACCCAGTAGGTCTTCTTTGTGTCGTCTGAATAGCCGCTATCCTTTATCCAGAAGAAGAATTTCTCAGCGTCTTTCTGGTTCAGCTTTGAAAGAGGCTTGTTGATCTGGTTAAGGACGATCTTTATTACAAGTATGTATTTCATCCTCCTTCGCTCGGTTAGCCCTTTCTTGGCCAATTCATACTCAAGGAACCGGATAATGAGTTTCTGGTTGCTTTTGACCGTAGAACTGAGCAAATTCTCCAAATTCCTCCTGTACTGGCTGAAGACCGAAGACCCAAGACTGTGGACAGTCGGAGACTTATCTCTCAGATGTGAAGCCCCGGGAGGGAATCGAACCCTCGACCTGCTGATATCATGCCGTCACACCCAAAAGGGTCAGCATATCAACGATACAAGTCAGCTGCTTGTGGCCAGAGCCGACTGGATGCACTCTGTGCATGTCGGCAACTGACTACCAAACTGAGCTACCGAGGCGCGAATTCTTTGTTAATTGTTTCTTTTGTTTAATCTTTTAAGTCTGGCTAGGTGAAATTTGTTAAAGCCAGCATCTAAGTGGGAGCCGTAATAAAACCGAAGGTTTTATAGGCTCCTTTTTGCTCCACAGCTTTTCGCTATTCCCGAAGGGAATGCGCCCATTCCTTCGGAATCGGGTCTTGAAAAAAGCTGTGAATATTATTTCACATTGGATATTAAAATCAGCTGAAGGCTCCGCTCACGCCAGCCTGTATTTGCGGCCGCCGGCTTTCCTGACAGCCTTTTCCCTTATCATTGTCTGCAAATGGTATTCCACCAGGTTGTCGGTGATGTCCCTGCCGGACAAAGACCTGACCCGTTCGGCTATGTGGCACGGCCTCATTCCGCGGCGCCTGCCAAGCGACCTTGCTATAGCCGACCTGATCTCATCCCCGGCTTCCTGGCTGAAGTTCCTCCGCTCCAGCTCATAGATTGCGATATCATTCTCAACGTGGGAAAACAGCATTTCCTCGTTCCTTTCATACCGGCGCTGCACGCTGTACAGCCCCCTGTAAGGGCCTATTGTATCTGCAATCCTGCCCACGGGCCTGAGGACAAGGGACCAGAGGTGCCTGCCGTATTCGTTTGACCTCAGCCTGCTGAGGGTGTCCCTGCCCTTGAACTTTGCCGTGAGATAGCCCATCTCCTCCATCACGGAAAGCAGGGTGGACGCGTGCATTACTGAGATGCCAAGCCCCTTGCCAACAGAATGGCAGTTGTGGCCTCTGTCCGCGTTTTTTCTGGTAAAATCCACAAAATCAAGGAAGCCTTCCCTTCTCCTCCTCAGCATGGGCCTTATCCTGAGCGCGCCTTCATACAACCTGTCGGCATCCCTGAGCCCCTCCCTGTTGCTTACGGAATAGGCAGCCCAGCCGGTATTTCTTTTCCCTTTTGAAAACGAATGGGGGGACTCATAGTCAACAATGCCTGCGGCACCCAGGTCGTTAAGCGTGCCGGAGGCCGTGCTTTCACTCAGTCCTGTCAGGTCCATCACATCCTCCCTCCTGAACACCCTATCCGGATGCCTGCCAAGCAGCTCAAGCACCCTGTAGACGCCATACCCCCTCGTGTGTTCTGCGCCCCCCGTCTTGGTGGCATTGCCGAATATCCTCGTCATTGAGCAATATTTAGGCCTCTTCCTCCCCCTGGAAACATCATTCACAAAGCGCAAAGCCCTTGCCGCAATGGGGTCCCCCAGCTCAAACCCGGCATCTGTCTTCACATACGCAGAACCATCAGGCGCCACAAAACCCGAGGACTCCAGCGTCTCCTGCGCATAATTCCAGACAGAGCCGTTGGTGACCGGCAAGGGCACGCCGCAAAAGGCCCCTACGCAATGGTAAAGGTCCATTATCGAATATTTTTCGTCCCCCATGGACCAGAGGGTAAGGGCCTTAAGGTCCCTGCTCAGCAGGCCGGATGTCAATGCCTCTATCCTCTTCTCAAAGGTGGGGTTTGCCTGCCTGAATTCCCTGTACATGAAAGAACTTTGAATGGAAGTCTTTAATTCAGATGCCCCTTATCTACGGATTGCATGCTTTATGACTTCCATACTGCAGCTATTGTGAGAGCTACACCAGGCCTCGCATCTGGAAGCCCACTTCTTGTCCGCATATTCAAACCCGCATTTGAAGCAAATGTATTTCCCTTTCTTCCTGACCATAGAAGCCTATTCACGTTGCCGCGCTTAATAAAACTTGTGAATGTCCACTGCAGCCCCGCTCTTCACCCTGCAGTCCGGCATGCACAGCTCCAGCACCTTCTCAGCCACGTGCTCGGGCTTCAGAATCTCCGACGGGTCCATGTCAGGCCACATGTCCCTGATTGTCTGGGTGTCAACAACCCCGGGGCAGACCGCGTACACCCTCACGCTCTTGTGCCCCAGCTCTTCCGCCAGGCTTTGCGTGAAGCCGTTGACCCCGAACTTGGACGCGCAATACGCGGAGAAGTTTGCGAACCCCCTCTTGCCACCTCCCGAGGAGATGTTGACTATAACACCGCCCCTGTCCTTTATGATATAAGGCAGGGCTTCCTTTGTGCAGAGATAGACGCCCTTGAGGTTGGTCCCCACTGTCTCATCCCAGTCCTTCTCCGTGGTGTTGAGCAGCGGCTTGTAATAGTAGACGCCGGCATTGTTCACGAGTATGTCAATCCTGCCGAATTCGGCGATCACCCTGTCAAAAAGCCTCTCCACATCGGCTGACTTTCCCACATCGCCCGCAACTGCAAGGCACCCTACGCCAAGCTTCCTTATCAGTTTCGCCGCCAGCGCGAGCCCCTCCATGGTCCTGGCTATTATGGCGATGTCCGCGCCCTCCTTTGCCAGGGCAATGGCTATTGCCTTTCCAATCCCCCTGGAGCCTCCTGTCACTACTGCCACCCTGCCTGAGAGCCTCATGTGTAAATATTGTCATTCCGGAATAAAAATGGAGAATGTTTATATAGGCTGTTGGCCAGCAAAGAGCATGGGAAAAACCTTTTACGTAATCCTGGAAGCGGAAAATCCCGCCATATATGAATTGATCAGGGATTCGCTGAAGGACCTTGCGGGTACAGGAGATATCAGTGGTACAATACAGTATTCAAGGGGACCTGGAAGCACAAGACATCGATGGAATATCGAATCGCGGACAGAACAAGACGGCAGCTGCATACAGACAAGGCTGGAAAGGCCGCTGATATTTCAGAGGGAATATGAGCATATCCTTCCTGTGAGCAAGCATAGCGGGAAATACAGGCTTCAGGTAATCGATAGCCTGCTTGTAGAGCAGCTGTATGAGCAGGCAGCCGTTGCCCACTAGCAGGCAAGGCGTTTAACCCTGGACAGCCCGGTATTTCACGTATTCTTCAATCCCGGCGCCGAGGGCTTCCATCTCAACCTTCCAGCCGGTTTCCCTGAGCAGCCCGATTTCCTTCCTTAGCTGCGGCGGCCTGAACCTTTCCACGAAGTCCAGGACTGCAAGCTCATCGTGCGACATCTTTATTGTTTTCCCGCGCATATGCGCATAATCCGCTGCGGTTATCCCGCCTAACCTGACCTTCATTGCAGGCCTGCCCTTTGGGGACGGGTTCCTTGAAAGCTGCGCATAAGCCAGGTATGTGTAGAAGGAGACGGGGTCCATGTCGCCGAAATAGGCGACCTTCACCGGCTCAAGCCGCTTCAGGAAGTCCAGGCATTTGCCTGACGGCACGCCCCTGCCGCACATGAAAAGGTAATTGTCCCTGAGCGCAGTCCTGTTCGCAAAAACCGCCACGGCCTTCTGGAATACGTGAGGCTTCTCAAACAAGACGACATGCCTTGGGTTTTCAGGGTTCCCATATACAAGAAAACCGTCACGCATGTGAAACTCGCCCATCTTCCTCAGGGTGCGGACTGCATCTTCCATGTTACTTCATCCCCAGCGCCTTCTTTATGGCGCCCTTGTCAAAGCCGATTATCTTCTATGGTAATATTGTTTTGCAGGTAAAATAAGCTTAAATTTCTTGCTGCCATTTTATATCCATGATTAAAAGAGTGGGGATATACCTCAACACACCGCATGAGATGCTAGCCGGATATGTCAGCGGCTATCTGGAAACTCTCAGAGATCACAATAAGATAGGGCAGATTGAAGAAGTAAACATTGGTAGCTCCATAGAATTTAGATGGCATGTAACAACATATTCCCCCATTCAGGCGCAGGCGCCGCAGATTGAGTCTGAGCTGAACCCCAAGATAAGCGGGTTTCTGTCAAGAAGGAATGTGAATCCTTGTCAATACAGGCTGCGCGTCGATGAGCTGCCTAATGAAGATTGAGCGCCTTCTTTATTGCGCCCTTGTCAAAGCCGACAATAATCTTCCCGTCTATGTCTATCACCGGCACGCCATACTGGCCTGACTTGCTTATCATTTCCTGCTGGGCCTTCTCGTTCCCCGCCACGTCGATTTCCGTGTACTGCACGCTGTTCTGCCTGAAGAACTCCTTGGCCATCTTGCAATACGTACAGGTGGGCGTTGAGTAGATTATTACCTTTGGCATAATTCACCTCTTTTTATAATTAGCCGCTGGCTAATATAGATTTCATAAAGCCAGACCCGCTGCCGCTAGCCGGCCTTCTTCTTGAGCACCCTGTCGCAGTCTGGGCACATGCCGGGCTGCTTGAACATGGACCTGCACACCATGCAGGCGTATATATCCTTCTCCCTTTTCTCCTCGTCACCCTCTTCCTGCTTCTTGGTGTCAGCTGATTTCATAACCCGGCCCCTTATAATTGGCGCCCGCTCTTATATAATCTCAGGTGATCTGCTCCGCCTGGTAGAACATCCTGAAATGGTAATGTAGACTTTTCCGGCCTTCATGGGGGGCACCTATATTACTATATTATATACAATATTATTATGGGCAGGGCAAGGG
>JACQOB010000068.1 GCA_016202745.1 Candidatus Aenigmatarchaeota archaeon
ATAGAAACATTTAAATACTGTGGCGACCAATATATTTATCAGGCTATTAGCCTGGTGAATGCTTAATGTCGTATCCAAAAACAACCAAAGCCATAATTGGTGTCATTGCCGGCATAATAATAGCCGGCCAGCTTCTTTCAATCACTGCAGCCCAGAGCGATTTCGTCTCAGTCAACGTGAGCATCTCCTCTGTGACTGAGATTACAGTTTCTCCAGAAGCCATAAACTTCTCAGCCCTGTCACCTGGCAGCAATTCCGCCACGCAGACAGTGACCATAAAGAACACCGGATCGGCAAACATAACAACAGTATACGTAAACGCGACAACAATAGACAATGAGACTGTAAACCCGCTTGGAACAGGCAGGCCAGACCTCTATGCGTCAACAGGGTTCATAATGATACAGAACACCACCAATTCGTCATGGGTCCATGTGGGAAGGAAGGAGTGGAACCTGACAGCCGTGCTGGCTGGGGAGACTGTCAACCAGGGCGCGGGGATTGTCAACTTCAGCCATGGGTTCTACAGGAACTCATCCGGAAACAACTATCTGTGGAAGGTGGAGAACGGGACAGGCGGATTCTGCAACAGCACGGCCACTACGTTCATCATAAAGACTAACCCTGAGAATGCTACCGGAGGCCTCCAGAGGGACCTGAGCACAGGGACTGTATCCGCGACAGCGACAGCAGCCAATGCGTTCTGGACTGCGTTCGCGGGCGCCGGACCCCTGCAGAACCAGTGCATTGTTACAGACTTCAACTGCAAATTCATATACATCTACAAGTACGACCCGACAACATATCCGTCCTGCACAGCGGCGAGCAACCTGCACAACTCGCAAATTGTGCCTGGCGAGGAAGCAGGCGTGACGATAATGGCGTCAATACCGGACGGGGTGCCTGCGGGGAAAACGCTGATAGGGAACATTGTGTTCACTGCTACTTGATGGTGCAACCCTGTTTTTTAGCTACGTTGAGGGATATTATTCAGCCAAGACCATCTGGGCACAGGATTTCAACTAAGCCCTTTTTTATGATTCGGCGGGATTATCTTTTCCGCCTGCGGGTGCCCTGCTTGCCAGCAGAGTATATCTCCTTCTTTATGTCCGCGAGCATGCTGGCGATTTCAGGCCTGGGCTGCGCCTTTGACGCCTTGCGCCTTCTAAGAGTCAGTGAAGCCGCAATTATGGCCGGGATGGCAACCAGCGCGTAAGCCATGTCTGCGCTCACAGGTGCCAGGACAAAGCTGCCAGTTGGGATTCCAGATGCTGCCGCATTGCCGCTGTCTGCTGGTGCCGTCTCCTGGGCCTCGGGGGTGGCTTCCTCGGCAAT
Organism: Candidatus Aenigmatarchaeota archaeon; assembly: GCA_016202745.1. GTDB lineage: Archaea > Aenigmatarchaeota > Aenigmatarchaeia > QMZP01 > QMZP01 > JACQIG01. The sequence continues at coordinate 1,336 of JACQOB010000068.1, forward strand.
GGTCAGGGCGAACAGCTTCTCGTATTTCTTTCCATCAGCCTCCACTACAAAAGTGCCTGCGTAAGTGTCTGCCTTGGACCCCTCAGGTGCTGAAAACTGGACAGACACTGTTTCAAGGGCGCCCACAGGCAGGCTGTCTATGGAGAGCCTTTCAAGCCTGTAAAGGCCCTCGGGTATGCCTGTTATGGACAGCCGCAGGCTGGTGAGGTCTGCCTGGCCCACATTGGCAATTGTAAACTCCTCTCCGCCGCTTTCGCCCTTGTCCAGCCTGACTGTGTCAGGGACGCCTATATCAAGCTCCCTTTTCTTTGTGACAATGATGTCAATGTCCTGGCTAAAATCCAGGAACGGGTCCTTCTCGCCGGTAAGCAGGACCTTGTAAGTCCCCTCATCCTGGGGGACAGGCAGTTCGAGCTCCACATAGCCTTCCACGTCGGTCACCGCGAAGGCGGACAGCTGTGTGCCCTTTACAGACAACCTCACTGTTGCCATGTCAACAGGATTGCGGTCCGGGTCAACAGCAAGGCCCTGTATCTGTATCATGTCGGATACGGAATACTGGCTGTTAAGCTTGAACTCAACCTCCATTCCCCTCTTTTCCCCAACAACGAATGTGCCGGTTATTGAAGACCGCACGGTGGCTGTGTTCTTTATCTTGTCTATGTCAGAATCCGCCTCCTCCCAGTCGGAGTTGCAGGCCTTCTTTGCGGCATTCCAGTTAGCGCAGCGGAAGACCTTGATGTCGTTTTCATCAAGGAACCTCTTCTCATCATATTTCATCTCTATCTCAGCGTCATCGTAATCGAGTGTTGATTCTGTCATGAAGATGCCAGAGCTGCTTATGCCTGCCACCACATCGCCTGGCGTATAGGAAAACCTTATGGGGTCGTCGAATTCGTCTATGTCCACGTCCTCCAGGGTCATGGTGGCCTGGGAATGCTTCACTATCACGTCATAAGTTCCAGCGGGGATGGCAGCTGAATAGTCACCCTTGGCGTCCGTATTAACGACTGACTGGAATCCGTCAGACCTTACAAACCTTATCTCAGCCGAGGCCGGGTTGCCGTCCACGTCAAGCAGGCTTCCCGATACCTGAATGATGTAGGTTACGCCCCTGGTTACTGTCTTGGAGAAGCCGTTGTAGCTCAGCTGGGCGGCGATGTCATAATACTTCGGCGGAAGCGGGGGGGCTGTTATTCTTGCGGTGGAAATGCTTCCCGAATGGGAAAAGTCCAGGATGGCTGTCTGCGCCGGCCCGACTTTTAGGCTCACCATGGCTGTTGTGAGCTGGATTGGGACGCCACGGTCGGTGGCCTGCATGCTTACCGCTATCTTATCCCCTTGTGTGATATCCGTCCTGTCAACTGATGTTATGTCAAATTCGATAGGGTCTTTCACATCCAGCGTTGTGGTGTTCTTTGCCTTCTGGCCGCTGAATTCAGCTGACACTTCAGCCGTGTAAATGCCCCTGGAGGAAGGCGCATTAAGCTTGATTATCCAGCCCCTGTTTGTGTCGTATTTGGTGGGCTGCTGGGATATGACTGACTGGCCGGCTATCTTTACGTCGAATGCGCCCAATGCAGCCCCGGGGGTGAGCGAGACGCCGTCTTTGTAGACAAAGAAGCCTATCTCCACAGGCTCGGAAACATATGCGCGGCCGGGGGTGATGCCGCTTATCCTGTTAGTCAGCGTGGAAACCGTGAATGGGGTAAGCATATTGTCCTGCTCCTGAAGGCTATTCTGGCAGAACACGCTTGCCTCATACTGGCCCGGCCGGTCTATGAAGGAGCTGTCCACATCCACGGCATACTCCTGGCCGAGGTTTGCCAGGTCAAGGGGCTGCGTTATTATATTGGGGCCGTTTATGATGGCATAGATGCGCGAAATTGGCTGGCCCAGGTCATCAGTGCAGTTGGCTGTAATCCTCATGCCCTCACCAAGCCAGGGATTAGGGGGCGTAACCAAAGGCCTGTCAAGGGCAGGCATAGCCGCGACTGCAGGCGCTCCAGCCACAACAAGCAGGAATGCCATGGCAATCAGTTTCATATTGCACCTCCCGCGGGCACTGAAAGGGCAGCTCCGATCCGCCTGAAATCCCTCGAGGACCGGGCCTTGGGCTTCAGGACGACCACAGGCATCCGCCTGAATATGCTCTTTGCGATTTCCCTGTCCTCTCTCACGACTCCCAGCAATGGCACGCCGCAGGCTGATTCAATCTCCTTCGGCAATAGCTGCCCTTTCCTGTAGCGGTTAAGTACAAGCCCCAACACCTTCGTGCCAGCCTTTTCAGCTGCCATTATGGTCTTCATGGCATCTGCAACAGCGGGTATCTCAGGGGTTGCCAGGACAATTGCCTCGTCGCACGCCCCCAGCACAGCCAAAGCGTTCTTTTCGAGCCCTGGGGGAGCGTCCACCAACACCGTGCTGTCGTGCAGTGCAGGATGGGCCAGCACCTTCCTCAGCCTTGCCGCGCTGGCTTCCCTGACGCCAAGCGAGGCCGGTATTATCCTCAGGCCGCTTGCGTGGATGTACATAGCTTCCAGCAGGCCTGCCCGTCCGTTCAGGATGTCATTCAGCGATACGGGGAAGTGGAACATGCCAAGCTGGAGCCCAAGGCCTGACATCTTGAGATCGGCGTCCAGCGCCACCACAGGCCTCCTGTCAAGCATCATCGCGGCGGCAAGGTTTATAGTGACCACTGTCTTTCCAACTCCCCCCTTTGCAGAAACAATGCAAATGTTCCTTGCCATCTTTATTCACAGCCAGACATCTAGCTGCTTATTCTATTGTTTTCAAAATTAATAAAGCGCAGAGTAAGAATCAATATCATATGGAATCAATATCTTGCAATATTGTAATACAGCCTTCTCCGGAAATTTCCAGGAAAGCCATTCTGATATGCAGGGAATTAAAGAAATATGGGGTATTCTTTACGCTTGACGGAGAGCATTACTATCCACATATCACGCTTTACGTGACAGAATTTCCTGTAAAGAATATCGAGAAGATAAAACAAACCCTTGAAAGAATGGCATCAGAAACGAAGCCATTCAAAGTGGAACCTGAAAAATACAGGCAAAACAGAAGGGGATGGATTGATGTCAGCTATAGGAGAACAGGAGAAGTGTTGAATTTGCATAAAGAGGTTATCCGTTTGCTGAATCCGCTGAGGGAGGGGCTTGTACGGCAGAAATATGCCGAGCAAACCAGTAAATTAAGTTATAACAAACAAATGAATCTTGCCAAATATGGCTTTCCGCTTGCATTTTCCCTCTACGTCCCCCACATGTCTTTTACTAGGTTCAAGGACACACACAAAAGGCTTGTATCTATGTTGCCAAACCAGGATTTTTCTTTCGTTGCGGACAGAATTGGATTGTTCCGGATAAATGAAAATAGTGGATGGAAACTGCTTGGAAGTTTCAGATTGCACAAATAATCGTTCCTATTTAAGTAAAAAATACAACAATAAACTGACAACTTATGCAGAGTGCAGATAGTTGTCCAGAACCAATGGGTGTATTAAATGGTAAGAATTCTAAGCGTGGCATCAGCAAAAGGCGGCGTTGGCAAGACAGTCACCGTCGCAAACCTTGGCATTGCCCTGTCGCATGTTTTCAGGAAGAAAGTCGTCGTCATAGACTGCAACCTCAGCAACCCCCACCTTGGACTTTACATGGGGATGTTCTCCACCTGGCCCATAACCCTCAACAGCGTCCTGAACAACGAGGCTGACCTGGAAAGGGCGATGCACACCCATGCAACGGGCCTCAAGATAATACCCGCCTCCTTCGATGTAAGGGACCTCCAGAGGATGACGCTGCAGAAGCTCAGGTCGCGCATCAGGGCCACGTTCAACAATTATGACACCGATATCGTAATGCTTGACTCTTCCCCTGGGATAACCAGGGAGGCGTTCCTGACTGTCCGCTCCGCGGACGAGATAGTGTTTGTGGCAACCCCCCACATACCCGCAATTGTTGACATCACGAAATGCTGCCAGCTGCTGAAGAAGACTGACGCGAAGCCCGTGGGTATTGTCATGAACAGGGTCAGGAAGCAGAAGTATGAGCTCAGGGATGAGGAGATCTACAAGTTTACCAAGCTCCCCATACTGGCGAGCATACCCGAGGATGAGAATGTCCTCAGGAGCACTAATTTCAAGATACCTGTCGTGACAATGGCGCCGCGGTCTGACGCGAGCAGGGCGTTCATAGGTCTTGCTGGGACGCTGGTTGGCGAGGATTATGCGATGAAGGACGACGGCTTCCTGGGCAGGATTTTCCGCAGGCTCGGGAGGAAAGATGAACCAGCGGCGGAAGAAGCGGAGCTTGCGAGGCTGGCGGGCAGGTGAATCCTCTTTCAAGTTGACTCCTGTTTTCCTGTAACTTTCCCTCTTGATTTGAGATAACATTTCATACCTTTTATCGGCCGTTGGAGGGTATCAGCAGAGCCATTTGCAGTGGTTCAGGATCAGCATATAAAATTTAGGCGCATATAATACACATGAAGTCTTTGGGTTTGTTTTTTCTTTTGACAGTTTCAGGCATGATAATCCTGCTCTTCTCCCTTGGCAGTGCGCAACCAAGCTCTGTGGATTTTGACAGGCTGCTGGACTGCCACAAGTGCGGCCAGCACAAGGCGCCGCCGCTGACGGATGTCACAATGACTGTCACCGTAACGAGCGATGTCCTTGGGCAGAACGTCCTTGAGGATTATTTCCCTGCCGAATGGATACTTGTGGAAGCAAATGGCGGTACTGTCACCAACGTGAATGCCACTGTCAAGAAAATAGGATGGAACGTAAACAATATTAATGGCGAGGTGGCAATGTGGTATGTGGTGAAAAGCCCGGACAGGGTGATACCTGCAAGGAAATACGTGTTCTGGACAGTATTCGCCGGGCAGGCAAGCCAGCCGTGGCAGGTCATAGTGGCTGACCCTGACGCCACGTACAACGGCTCCATAGCAGGGTTTGTGATAAACGGCACGGAGCAGGCGCCAGTGGGCACACGCCTTGACGCCGATGACAACACATACTGGGAAGTGGCTGCCATGGCTGCGACTGCAGAGACCAACACAACTGTCTTCTACGATAATTTCGAGGGCTGGAGCACCGCAACTGATTGCGGCATTTCATCCGTGCCAATCGGCGGCAATTGGACAACATGCAGCAGGGGAGGGGCGACCGACGTATTCATAAGAGGCAACAACACGGATGCCAACAACGGGACAATCCATCTGGACCTCAGGGACTGGGACTCGGATGGTTTCCCAACTGAGAACCTGATAGCATGCGCGGACATTTCCGGCTATGACAGGGCTTTCCTTAATTTTTCATGGAGGAAAGCCGGATTGGATGCTGGAGAATACGGGAGGATAGATGTCAACATGACAAGCACCCAGGCATTCAGGAACATCTTTGACACAGGGACTGGCACATCTTCCTATGCAGATGCAACAATAAACATAACAAACGACATAAGCGTGCGCACGTGTGTCGGCCTTCACTCACATGAGAATGCGGTAACAGAGCACTTCAATGTGGACGATTTCAGGATAATAGGGACTGACGACCCCAATTATACGGCCGCTGTGAACATCACCTCCAGGCAGATAACCCAGCCAATATCGGCGATAACGCTGCTGAATGTGAGCCTGGCCTTCCTGTTCAATGACACGCTCAGCGCGACATGGTATTATGGGATATTTAATGTTACGGCAGACAGCTGGACAGCAGGGGTCAATGGCTCCATAAGCCAGACTGAAGGGAGGGCGATAATATTGTACACAACAGGCATTACGGATTTTGTAAACGCCAGCGGCTACGTCAAGGTGAGGCTCAGGACGTCGAACAATGCGACAATGGCATTCAGGATGCAGATGGACCACCTTAATGTGACCATAAGCTTCACCGACAACCCTCCTATCGGCTCAGGAGCCGCAATAAATGTGACAAGCCCTGTCCACCCGCAGTCGTCCATAAACCACACGGCAGCATGGACAGAAGATATTGGGCTTAGTTGGTACAGGTTTGAGTGGAACGCCACAGGAGCCTCGTGCACCGGTGGCTTCCAGAACGCCAGCGAAGGGCCCCTCACAGGCCTGGCCAACCAGACAGACACCATAATCACCCTGCCCGCCGCCTGCAACGGCACAACAATAGGGTGGAGGTATTTTGTGAATGACTCATTCAACCAGACAACCGCCCTCGCGTTGCAGACTTATGATGTCCGGGCTTATGGCTACCTTAACGTGAGCCTGACAAACCCGTTCCCCGGGCCGACAAACACCGGCTTCAACTCCACATTCCTGCTGAACTCAAGCGCTGTCTGCTCCGGGCAGGCTGACGCCAGCTGCGGGAACGTGACGGCTTCGGCCCGCTATAATTTCACAGGTGCAGAACCCGCGGCAGTACTGAATACATCAGCCGCTGCCAGGCCATTCTACATCACGTCGCCTTCAGC
>JACQOB010000070.1 GCA_016202745.1 Candidatus Aenigmatarchaeota archaeon
AATACGGCTACCCTGTGTTTGACGGCACGCAGGTGGATTTCAAGAAGTTCCAGCCAAAGCCAAGCCCCCAGAAGAGCCTGATGGATTTCTGAACCTGGCATGCCAGCCTGAATATGAAAAGGACTGCCTTTACAGTTCAGAATGAATTTGGTAGCACTACGGCTTCCCTGTCAGGGTGATTACGGTCTCCCTGTCGGCAAAATAGATGTAATCGGAATGCAGCTCTATCTGCTTCTGGCTCACCTGCCCGGGATCCAGGCCCGAGGCCGTCAGCTTGCACTGTATTGAATTCGATCCCTTGAAAAGGCTCAGCCTTATTGGGCTCTGGCAATCCTGCAGTGTCATGCCACTCTCGAGCCGGATGCTCACCGCGTCGATATTCTGGTTTCCAAGGGTGCAGTCATCCAGGCACACGCTCCCGCCGCCTGTGTTGGTGGCCGTTATCTTCACGGGGAAGGTCACATCGGAGCCCGCAAGCCTTATGGGCCCCTGCGCCTCCAGGGAGAAGGTTACAGGAGAAACGGAGCCGCTCACGCTGTCTATGGGCAGCGGCTTGCCCTGGCTCTGGAGCTGCACAAGCTCCTGGCGGGGGAGGATGTTGACATTCTTCACCAGGTCCGTGGAATACGAATAGTAAACGCGGAGGGTTGGCCTGAAGTCGACGTTTATCCTGTCCGGGACAACCGGAGCAGTGAACTCCCAGATGCACACCTTTGTGTCGCCGCTGATGCCTGACCTTACGGGAAGCAGCTCAAGCCCCCGTGTGCATTCCGAAGTGACGGCCTGTGGGTTCCATCCATCAAGGCCCAGGACTTTCATTTCCGTAATCCGGGCCCTGGCGGAACCGGTGTTTTCAATAAGGGCCTGCAGTCTTATTTTCTCCCCCGGGAACACCTGCTGTATGTCAGGAGTGAAGGATTTTATTGCTATGCCCCCGGTGCCTCCCTGGCTGGCCGTGCAACCTGAGACCAGCAGGATAATCAGAATGGCAAAAAACATGTTTGCGTGCCGTACCATGTTAATTAATAGGCGGCGGAAGAATTAAAAGCAACACAGCTGTTTCCTAGAAAAGCCTTCCGGTTCCCCTGACAGTGCCAGCCACTTCCACCGTCGTCGTCCTGTCAACCCTGTAGTCGTAGCTCAGCGTGATTATTATGTTCCTGGCTTCCGATATGGTGGGTGGGCTTGTGATCTGGATCTCGCATGTGATGCTCCTGTCAATGCCGCTGACTATGTCAACCAGGTTCCCTCCCCTGAGTGCCTGGCAGTCCGGCGTTGTGAAGTCGAGCCCGGAAGGCAGGTCCACCGTCATGAGCACCTTGTTGTCAAGGCTGTGGTCGTTCAGCCTTGTGAGGTAGCCGCCGCCAATATTGCTTATGTCGAATCTCACGGGGAATGATTTGAGCCTGAAGCCTGTTGTCGTAGCCCTGACAGGCCCGGGCGTCTGTATCTGGAAGTTTATCGGGCCAGATGACGTCTGCGACGGCTGGGACGGAAGCGACTTGCCCTGCTGTGCAAGGTTGCTCAGCTCATCCTCGTTGACAACAGTGACCTGCTTTGATGCGGTTGTCCTGTAAGTGTAATATATGCTCAGCGTGGGGTTGTATGTCTGCTTTATGCCATCCGGCAGCTCCGGGGCAAGTACGTCGTAAATGTCAGTGTCTGTCCCGCCTTGTGTGCCTGTCCTCGCGTCAAATCGCAGCAGATCATTGAGCAGTATGTCAGTTCCTGGAGAGACCGGAGCCCAGTCGCTGGGGTCAATTCCCGACAGCCTTGCGACCACATTGAGTGCATACTCAGTGCCCTGGTTCTGGACCTCAAAAATGAGCTTCACGTGCTCGCCTGAATCCACCTGCGTTAGGTCTGGTTTCCACTGCAATACAGTCACGCCAGGGCCGGTAGCAGGCCCGCCGCCGCCTATGCACCCTGAAACAAGAACAACGGCGGCTAGCAGAAGCAGCAAAGCCTTCTGTTCTTTGGCCGGATTCAGCATCATAAGGACTCTCATTTAATATTGTCCTGAGACATTTATAAGTCTTTCATATCTTTGGCTCGACTGTGACCTTGACCGACTTGCGGAATTCATAGTCATACTCTATTTCCGTCGTGATGGTCTTTGTTTCCTGCGTCTGCACGGTTGTAGGAACGCTTATGGTGCACAGGTATTTTGAGGATTCCTTTTGAATGAGGCTTATGGGCTGGCCCGTCGGGTTTGCCGCCTGCAAGACGTCGCAGGAATCCCCTGGTCGGCCAGCCGGCGTGAGCCCCCCGAAATCGAATTTTGTAAGCCTGACCTGCGGCTTCGCGTCCTGCTGTGCAGCGTCCTTCACGGCAAGGAAGCCGCTCCCATGATTCTCTACCTGGAATGCGATTACAGTTATGCCCGCGTCAATTGAGATGGGCTGCTGGTCCTCCACAGTCACGTCAGGCTTTACGGGCCCCTCCCCCAGGGCCCTGTAGGAGCCGATCTCCTTCAGGCCGCCCGACTGTATGAGCCTTTCAAGCTCTGCCCTTGTGATGAATGATATTGTCGTGAGGCTGATAGTCTTTGTCTTGTACCGTACGGCGACCTTCATGCCATCCTGCGGGCACACCGTCTTCAGCTCAATCTTCTTCGACTTCAGCACCCAGTCAACCTGCTTCGTCTCCTGCGCGCCAAGCTCTATGTTGGGGCAGAGCGTGCTGCCCAGCGTGCCCTGCCCGCCGCCGCAATTTGGCTTTATGTCCTTCGCCGGGAAAAGCCCTTCGCAGTGGTCAAAGAGATCCACGGATGCTGTAATGGGCTTGTTTCCCTTGTTCTGTATGTTCGCTATTATCCTGACTGTCTGCTCAGGTGATATTACGCCGGGGACTGCCTGGAGGTCCCTTATTATGACTATGTCGTTCTCATATAGCGTCGTGGTGTCCTGCCCCGTGCAGCCTGATACAAGAACGACAAGTCCGAGCAAGAATATAAGCGGCTTTTTCATAAATTATCCAGTTCCTTAATGAAATTATTTAATATGCCAGGTCTGGCCAGGATATATTGATGCAAGCCAGCATCCAAACTCCTTATAATTAGCTTTGTGAAGATATATTAATATGGGGAAACACAAAGGACAGATCAACTGCCGGCTTTATTCGATTGATGCAAGCCGGAAAGGCCAGAGTAACTGCCGGCTTTATTCGATTGATGCAAGCCGGAAAGGCCAGTTAACATTTGAGTTCATAATTTCCATGATATTTTTCGTCGCGATAGTGGCCTACGTGCTTGTGCTTATTGCCAACAATTTCTCCGCCTTCAGCGCAGCAAGCCAGGAGGCCGCCCTGCAGACCAAGGCCATACAGGTCTCCGAGCTGCTTGTCAGGAGCGGCGGTGCCTGGTCCGGGTCAACGCCGCTGTCCATAGGCCTTTCGTCGGGCTGGCCAGAGATAAACTCGACGAAGGTGGCATTCCTTGACGCCTACTGCAGCGTTGACTATGTAGGCCTTCTGGGCAGGCTCGACGCCGAGCAGAACAAGGTTAGGATTGAGGCGAGGAGGAAAAGCTACCTGAGCCCCAACCTTTCCTGCGGATTTGACGCAGGCTTCGCCTGCGAAAACAATGAGACCGTGCTTATCCAGCCGGCCATCCAGCAGGGCGTTGATTTTGTCACGGGAAGATTCGACATTGGCATCTTTTCCAATGAGTCCGATATCCTGCAGTACCCCACTGCGAATTCGGTCGGCACCCCCCTCTCGGCCGGGACAATACAGTTCTGGGTGAAATATCAGGATTCATCCCAGCTTGAAGACGGCATATACACACTTTTCTCTGCCCAGCTGTCCAACGGCAACATAACGGGCATAGCCTACATAAAGGAGAACGGCCTCCCGCGGGACAATATGCTCAACTTCACCTTCAATTCGACATCGCTGCTCGTGCCTTTTGTATTGGGCTCCGGGAACCACCACATAACCTTTGTCTTTGACGCCCTTGAGCCTGACATCAATGAGATGTACAGGGTTTACATTGACGGCAAAAGGAGGAGCCCTGACGCGTTCCTCAGCGCAGTGACGCAGCCATATCCGGTTTCGATTACACCATCCGTGTACATCGGCTCGGTATCATCAGGCCGCGCGGCCAACGCAACCATTGACGATTTCAGGATATACGACAGCGCGAGGAGCGAGGCGCAGATAGAGCAGGACAGGGGCAACCAGGCTGGCAGGCTGCTGGAATGCGGCCTTCCTGTCCCTTCGGGCATCTCTACCGCTAACGCGCAGAGGATAGCGCTGGTTAACGAGACTGTTGACGTGGACAGCCAGCCAGTGTCCATAGTGGAGCCCGTCGTGCTCAACGTCTGGATATGGAGATAAGAATATGAATCAGGCAGGCAATATATCCTTGAACGGCTGGTGAATTGCATGAGAGAGAAAGGAAAAGACTTGTATGCATCAAGATGCGTGTACATCCTCAACCGCAGCCCGGAATATGCCGACCAATTCGAGTACAGGCAGCGGGACAGCAGGCATGAGCCAATCATCGGGCCCGCCAAATGGAACACCAGGAGGTACCAACTTTAAGGGAATTATGAAAATCATAATCGCCGGGGGCGGCAAATACGGGGAGAAGCTCGCTGAGGCGCTGGTCAGGGAGAAGAACAGCGTCGTGGTGATAGAGAAGGATGAGGCCAGGGCGGAGAACATAGGCGGCAGCCTGAACGCGCTGGTGCTCAACGGCGACGCCAGCAGCAGCAAGATACTGAAGGACGCCGGAGTGGACAGCTGCGACGCATTGATATGCATGACTGACAACGATACAACCAACCTCAAGATATGCGAGGCCGCAAAGGCACTCGGCGTGAAGAGCTTGGTTTCAAGGATAAACAACCCCAACAGCCTCCGCGATTTTGAGGAGCTTAACATACCCACAGTCAATGCCACCGAGTCTGCTGTCAACGCATTCAAGGCAATGATAGACAGGAGGCAGAAGCAGGTCGTTGCGGAGGTCGCGGCCGGCAAGTTCCATATCATAGAGAGGGTTGTGGATAAGGGGTCAGGAGCCGTGGGGAAAAAGTTTGACAAGATATCGAAGGACATTATTCCGGTGGGCATCTACAGGGAGGGCAAGTTCAGCGCAAAGCCGGGCGCAAAGATAGAGGAGGGCGACACAATTATTTTCTGCGTCCCGAAGGACAAGCTGAAGGAAACAGAGAAGCTATTCTGATTTGATATGGCAATTTCTCCGCAGCGCAAGCGAGGAAAGGTTGAGTAACTGCTGGCTTGCTGCAATTGATACAAGCCAGACAACTTTAAGGATGGTAAGCTCCTTATAGAGAGCTATTTTGACCTTCCCAGGAATTTCCTTACTATGAGGTCCAGGCTGTTCCTGCCGGTTTCCTGGAGCCTGTAGGTGACCTTGACGCAGGGCTTGCTTATCCTTATTATGTTCCTCAGGTCAATCGGAGTGCCTATGACAACCGCATCGCACGGCGTCCTCTCAACCGTCTTCTCCAGCTCCTTTACCTGCCTCTCGCCGTAGCCCATCGCGGGCAGTATGGGCCCCAGGTGGGGATATCTGGAATATGTCTCCTTGATTGAGCCGACTGCGTATTTCCTCGGGTCGACAAGCCTTGCATTGTGCATCCCTGCCGCAAAACCCGCGGCGCCTATGGGCATGTTGCCGTGGGTGACGGTCGGGCCGTCCTCTATCGCAAGGACTTTCTTGTTTCTTATCAGGCGGGGGCTGTCAATGGAAAGCGGGGATTTTGCCCTTATTATCGCCGCCTTTGGGTTGAGCTTCCTGATATTGTTTTCCACAATCTCTACATTCTTCTTTTCTGCAGTGTCAATCTTGTTTATGATCACCACGTCGGCCATTCTCACGTTTGCCTCCCCGGGATGGTACGACACCTCATTGCCTGGCCTGTGCGGGTCGGCAACAACTATTTGCAGGTCAGGTTTGTAGAATGGGAAATCATTGTTCCCGCCGTCCCATATTATCACGTCAGCCTCCTTCTCCGCCGCCTTCAGTATCTTCCCATAGTCAACCCCGGCGTAGACAACGAACCCGTTGTTGATGTGCTGCTCGTATTCCTCATGCTCCTCTATCGTGCACTTGTATTTCACAAGGTCGCCAAGCGATGCAAACCTCTGCACTATCTCCCTGGAAAGGTCCCCATAGGGCATGGGGTGCCTCACTATTACAACGCTCTTGCCCATGGACTTAAGGATGGATGCCACCCTCCTGGTCGTCTGGCTTTTTCCCGCACCGGTCCTTACTGCGCACACTGATATCACCAGCTTTGTGGATTTCAGCATGGTGCTTTCCGGGCCAAGGAGGACGAAATCCGCCCCGTTTGCAAGGACGAGACTGGCCTTGTGCATGACCTCCTCGTGCGAGAGGTCGGAGTATGCGAGAATAACCCGCTGGGCGTCGTATTTCCTTATAAGCTCAGGCAGTTTCTCCTCAGGATATACGGGAATGCCTTTGGGATACAGCTTCCCGGCAAGCACGCGGGGGTATTTCCTGCCGGCGATATCCGGTATCTGGGCGGCGGTGAAGCATACGACGTTGTAATGCGGGTTGTCCCTGTAGGCGACGTTGAAGTTGTGGAATTAGAGGATTTTAGGCAAACCTAAGATCTATCTCTTCCGGCCGCACCCATGATCAGAATGTTTATCCTTTTCAAAACCAACCACCTCATTATCCTTTCGTGGCGGAGCTTATAACATTGGGTATCTCCCATGTCATGTCGTAAGCAAGCACACCTTCCCCGAACTTTTTTGAAGCCATTTCCCCCGCCTGGCCATTGATATAAGCCGCGGCGCATGCCGCGTCAAAAGGCTTCGCACCCCTCGCAAGCAGCGCGCCGCATATGCCCGCAAGGGCGTCGCCGGTGCCGCCCTTGGTCATGAACGCATTGCCTGTCTTGTTAATCGCAGTCTGCTTTCCATCCGATATGACATCCACATGGCCTTTCAGCAGCATTGTGGCATTCAGCCTCTCGGAAGATTTCCTCACTATTTCCATTTTCTCCTCAGGTGATTTGCCTTCCATCTTGGTCCCTGTCAGGACAAAAAACTCATGCTGGTGCGGGGTTATAACGAAATTTGGCCTTATTATATCAGGATTTTCCGCAACTGCGTGTATTGCGTCAGCATCTATTACACAGGGCTTGTCGATTTTCTTCAAGAAATTTATGATGAAGCTCTTCGTTTCCCTTATCCTTTCGGCTCCATTCCCGACAACAACAGCGTCCACGTCAGCAGCGAGGTCCATCACATGATGGAGGTGGTGGTTGTTCAGGTAATGGTAGTCGAGCGGGTACGTTATTATGTCGGGCGAGAAGCCGGCAATTATGTCCGCCGCCCGCTTGGGTGCTGCCACCGTTACAAGGTCCACGCCGGCGCGATAAGCGGCAAGCGCCACCAGCGCAGGCGAGCCTGAATACCTTATGCTGCCGCCTATGACAAGCAGCTTCCCGAAGTCTCCCTTGTGGCTTTCCTGTGGCCTCGGCGGGTACAGTTTCTTAATCAGATTCCTGTAGAATGCTTCCATTTAGAAATCTTGGACTGGCGTATTAAATCCCTTGTTTGCCATGAATTCCTCGAAGGATATGACCCGTACCTTCCTTATCTGGTCTATGGGCAAATATCTCCTCAAATCAGGCGCCCATTTTGAGCCATAGACTGCCTTCGGGTCCAGAAAATCTGTCTGGTAAACCATTTCCCACATGCCGTGCCCGTTCCGTTCAAAGCCTTTGACGTCACAATAAAGCCTGGCACCTTTGCTTACGCTTTTGCCGTATACAACTTCCGCATACCCTGCATCGAGGCCAAGCTCAAGCAGCTTTCCTATCCTCATGAAGATAATTGCATGCAAGGCTTAAATACGTATCGTATGCCCGATATTCAGTCAACGTCAATCTGCGCGCGCTGCAGCCTGCCGCTGTAATCGATATACACCGTCTTGGTCTCCGAGAACTCATTTATCCCCTCAATCCCGGCCTCGCGGGTGCCATTCCCGGTCTGCTTTATGCCGCCAAAGGGCAGGTGCACCTCCGCCCCTATGGTTGGTGCATTGACATATGTGATGCCTGCCTCTATCTCCTGGATTGCCCTGAAGGCGGCGTTTATGTCAGCCGTGTATATGGAAGAGCTGAGGCCATATTTTATGGAATTCATCACGTCTATGGCTTCATCAATGTTCCTCACCGATATCAGGGAAACAACAGGCCCGAATATCTCCTCCTGGGCGATCTTCATGTCCGGCGCAACGCCAGTGAACAATGTCGGCTGGTAAAAATAGCCTGCCTTGCCGTATGGCTTGCCGCCGCAAAGCAGCTTTGCGCCCTCACTAAGGCCTGCCGTGACGTATTTGTGGGTTTTCTCGACTGCGTGCTTGTTGATAAGCGGGCCGACATCAGTCTTGGCGTCAAGGCCAGGCCCCAGCCGCAGCCTTTTTGTCCTGCTGGCGAGCATGCTTTCAAACTTTTGCCTCACGCTCTCGTGCACTATCACGCGGGAAGCCGCCGTGCACCTTTGCCCTGTAGTGCCGAAGCCGCCCCAGATGACGCCGTCAAGCGCCAGCCCAAGATCCGCATCGGGCATTATTATTATGCCGTTCTTTCCCCCAAGCTCAAGCCCCACCCTCTTTAGGACTGCGTTCCTGAGAATGAATTCACCCGTGTCCCTGCTGCCTGTGAATGATATGCCCCTAATCCTGGGGTGCCTTACCAGCACGGTGCCGGTGGGGTCTCCGGGGCCCGTGACCATGTTGACGACGCCCTTGGGGACTCCTGCCTTTTCCAGCAGCTCGACAAACCTCGTGGCGCACAAGGGCGTGTCGCTGGCCGGCTTGAAGACTGCAGTATTCCCGCACACCAGCGCGGGCATCAGCTTCCACGCGGGTATCGCTATGGGGAAGTTCCAGGGTGTTATCACCCCGAAAACGCCAACAGGCATCCTTACCGTCATCGCGAACTTGTCCCTCAGTTCAGAAGGCGTCGTGTGGCCGAAAAGCCTCCGGCCCTCCCCTGCGAAGTATTCAGCCGTGTCTATCGCTTCCTGCACGTCGCCCCTTGCCTCCCCCAGCACCTTGCCCATCTCCAGCGTGACCAGCCTGGCAAGCTCCTCCTTGTTCTGCCTGAGCAGCCCCGCGAACCTGAAAAGTATTTCCCCCCTTTTCGGGGCAGGCACGGCTTTCCATTTCTTGTATGCGCTTTCCGCAGCCTTGACAGCCCTTTCCACGTCACCCTCGCCGGCCTTCTGGAAAACCCCAATGGGCTTCTCCGTGGCAGGATTATGGCTTGTGAACGTCTCCCCGGACTCAGAATTCACCCAATTCCCGCCTATGTACAGCTTGTGGGAAGCAACCATGCATTATTATTTGTTTCCCGGTTTTTATGTTTTAATTGACAAACAAACCCTGAGAATTGCATTAAAAGCCTGGATGGTCCGAAAAATATGAATACTGAATTAGCTTCTTCTCTGCCATTGGTTATTATTTGGCCGTTCAGCTAAAAAATCACGCAAAAAGCGCCTTCCTCTTGAAGCAATATATCAGTACAAGTATTGGCCAGAGTATGAAAAGAATCTCGAATATGGGTATGTACCCGCCCAGTGGCGTGAGCGCTATCTGTATAGCCGTGATGACTATGCCCAATATAGACACTATTACAACGAAAATCCACCCCAACTTCTTCATCTTGAAGAACAGCAGGTAGCCTATGAAGCCGATTATGCCTACAACAAGGCTTATTATGCCCATCACCATGGCAAACACACCAGCAAGCACGCCCACCGGGCCCCCTATTACGCCGCCAGCCAAAGTCCCGATTCCCAAAAGGGCAATGCTTCCCAACAACGTCGCGATTGATCCCAATAACCCGAGAATTGAAATAAGAGTGACCCCCAGCGGCCTCAATCCGCCCGGCTGCGCCTGCTGCACAGGCGCGCCAGCCTGTGGCCTCGCCGGGGCGGCCTGAGGCTTTTGGGTTTCAATAAGCGCCTCATTGACCTGCTTTTCAGTCCATCCTGCCTGCACTAATGTCTGCTTTAGAGAAGCAACAGAGTAGCCCTTCTTCAGGTTTTCCCTGAGATAATTAAGTATCTCTTGTTCCGCCATCAGATTATATTTTGATCCCATTGCTTAAATATTGCGGCGCCAATAATAATCAGTGGGAATTGTTATGCCGAATCTCAGGAAAAGAAGAAGAAAGAAGATGAAGAAGCACAAGCTGAAGAAGAGAAGAAAGAAGATGAGGCACCGAAAGAAATAAATTCTGGCTTGTGTAACATGAACAAAGCCAGGCAGGTATTAGCTATGAACGAGCTGAACGCCTCAAGGTTCTCCGTAGGATTGCATACGGCTGTCGCCATAATTGCCGGATACATACCAACCATGCTCGGGACGGATTTGGCCATGGCAGCCGGGATAGTGCTGCTGATAGTGACAGGAATGGTCGCCAAGAAGATGGCCAACAGGAAGGAGACAAAATGGTGGCTTTCAAACGGCCTCGCCCTCTACCTGCTTGTCTGGTTCGTGGCGGGCATATATTTCTACAATACCGGCCTACTTGCCTGAGTCCAGCCTTTCGAGAAGCGTTTTGCCTTTCGGGTCTTCGTGAGCAAGGCCCTCAATCGGATGTATTTATACGTTTATAGACGTGCATTCCGGCAGGGATTTTTAATTGCGCGCAGACAATAATATATTGTGGACGGCGCAGAAGGCCAACCCAAGTTCAATTATGTTCTTTCCAGGAACGGCAGCAACGGCAACGGCGACCTTGGCATAAGGGATGTGGTGGAGAAGATCAAACCTTATCCTTTCATTAGCGGAATTGAGAAGGACTGGCCCGGGCCAATGTCTCCAATAGACCGCATCTACCTGACAACGATTGAGCCGGTGGTGGAAGAGTCGTTTAGCAGGATAAAAGAGTGCGGCTATGTCCTCCGGCTTATTAGTGAAGGCGTGTAATATTGGCTATGAAATTCCTTCTTGACACGAATTTCCTGATGATCCCCGGGAAGTTCAGGGTGGACGTGTTCAGGGAGCTGGAGCAGTTTGAGAAGCCTGAATCATACACCCTTGGTTCTGTCCTCAGGGAGCTCGACAGGCTTTCCATATCAGGCCCTGACTCAAAGAACGCAAAGCTGGCACTCGGAATGGTAAGAAAGGAGAATGTAAGAATCATGCCCGACAAGGCCAAATCCGTTGATGAGGAGCTGATAAAGCTGGCGGGAAAGGGCTTTGTCGTCTGCACCCAGGACAGGGAAATCATAAGGGCGCTGAAGGGGAAATACCCCGTTGTCACCCTGAGGCAGAAGAGGTACCTGGTGAAGCTCTAGTCTGTAATAGCGTCACCTAGAAGCTATCATTTGACGATAATTCTTTTCCATGTCCCTTAACTCGGTGAGCTCGTCAAGAGGCAAGGAATACGACACACTCAACCCAGCCAGGTCACTATCACCACATAAAGCGAGCAATCTATTAGGAATATCGACTCCATGCAATACCTGTTCGCCGACTCCCTGACGATTCTTATAGTGTATCACAGATACATCATTGTAAATACCTACCCATGCGATAACCCCTTGCTGCCCCCGGACTAATTCTAATACGGGAGCCATTGACCTCCTGGGATGTTCATTAAGCTGATATTTTGACATGAATAAGTCTTGATGTTAAAGCTTTTAAATCTTAACATTTCATAGGAAATCTGGTGGTTTCATGGCGTCGGAATTGATTGCGCCGATGGTGGCAGGGTTCATAGCACTGGTATTCGCCATCTACCTTATAGCCTCTGTCCTTAGAAAGGAGAAGGGCACGCCGAAGATGGAGGAGATAGCCAAGGCCATCAGGGAAGGCGCTTCCGCCTACCTGAACAGGGAGTACAGGACCATAGCTGTCTTCACAATAGTGATCGCTGTAATACTTGGCGCCGCTGTAAACGTGCCAACCGCCGTTACGTTCCTGGCAGGCGCAATGCTCTCCGCAATAGCGGGCTATGTGGGGATGAATATTTCCGTAAGGGCCAACGTGAAGACGGCGCAGGCGGCAAAGAAGGGAATTAAGGAAGCCCTTGAGGTTGCCGTCCAGGGGGGGGCAGTGACGGGCATGTTTGTGGTCGGCCTCGCATTATTGGGTGTTACGATTTTCTACGTGCAATACCAGGACCCCATACTGATTGTTGGCTTTGGCTTCGGTGCCAGCCTTGTCAGCCTTTTCGCAAGGGTGGGCGGCGGCATATACACCAAGTCGGCAGACGTGGGGGCAGACCTGGTGGGCAAAGTGGAGGCAGGCATACCCGAAGATGACCCGAGGAATCCCGGCGTCATTGCGGAC
>JACQOB010000008.1 GCA_016202745.1 Candidatus Aenigmatarchaeota archaeon
AGAAGATGCTCTACGACCAGGCCATGCATTTGTGGGTTTACAGCTGGGCGCATAAGGTGCTGGGAAAGCCTGAATACAAGGCAGTCGCGGAAAAGATAATTAAATGCCTTGAAGAGACTTTTGAGACGGATGGGCTGTTCTGTTCCGCGCATGATGCGGATACAGCGCACAAGGAAGGGGAAACCTACCTGTGGCCTTTTGATGAGGTGAGGAAAGCCCTTGATAAAGATGAATTAAAGGAATTCCTGAATGTTTACGAGGTAACAGAAAATGGGAATTTTGAAGGCAAGAATCACCTGCTGAAGAAGGAAAATACTTTCCTCCCGGAGATGGAAAACAAGCTGCTGGAAATCAGGAAGAAGAGGGAGCAGCCGTTTGTTGACAGGAAAATAGTCACAAGCTGGAACGCGCTTGCCGGAATAGGCCTGCTGATGGCGTACAGGCATGCGGGGATTGGAAGGGCGAAGGGGAAGGCCGAAGCCGTGCTGGACAGCCTGCTGAAGAGTCACTATGCTGGCGGCAGGCTTTTCCGCAGCTCCCTGGAAGGTGCGCTGCAGAGGAACGAGTTTCTGGAGGATTGCGCGGCCGTGCTGCTGCTCGCGGCATATCTCTTTGAGGAGACAGGGAAGCGCAAGGAACTGGTTGAGGAGCTGTACAGGAGAATGGAAGAATTTCACACGGGTGGCAGGTGGCTTGAGGGCATGAACGAGGATTTCATGCAAGTGCCTGCCCAGGCGTTCGACCACCCAATACCGTCATGCATGGCGCTGGCGGAAATGGCAGAGCTGAAGGCCTGCATGCTGCTGGGAAAGGGGCATAAGGCGCTGAATTACAGAAGGCCGCTGGCAGGCGATTTCCACAATCTTGCGGCGCTGCTTAGCCGGGTGGAGAGGAAAGGTTAACAAACATGGTGTATGATCCATGACAGCCGTTGTTATGATATACCTACTGCGCTCTGTTTCAGAACTCTCAACGTAAACTATGTCTCCCGGTTTCAGAATTCTGCCATAGCTAGACATCTACCAGTATCCTGTCCCCTTCCACCTTCACCTGGAAAGTCTGGACCTTTGCCGTGGGCACCACCGGGGAAACGCCGGTCTTCACGTCAAACTGCCAGCCATGCCAGGGGCAGGTGACCACTTCGCCGTTCAGGGAGCCCTCACCCAGGGGGCCTCCCCTGTGCGGGCAGGTGTTTGTGGTGGCATAGACATTCCCACCCACGTTGTGCAGTGCTATCTCTTGTCCTTTCACTGAAACGGTCTTTGAAGACCCGGGCTTCAGCTCGTCCACCCTTGCCGCTTCTATGAATGCCATATTGCTTAGATTGACCACAAGGCTTAAAAAACTTACTGCATGATGTTGTAAGGGGATTCTACAGGGAAAACCCATTGGCATCTGATGTTTCCAGGGGATTGGCTTCTTATGAGCAATTAGTCGCACCAATCCAGGAAAGAAGGGAATCTTTTTCGCTTATTTGGGCCCCAGAAATAGACGAAGGAAGGGAAGGAAAAAATGGGCATATGTCATTCAGGTAAGTGCATTGGCAGGAACAGCTCTGTATGGACTCGCAACGGTATATATTGGGATAGATGCTGCCCCAATATTTGCGACTGTATTTACATCAATGCCCGCTGGTTTGTTTTTTGGACTTAGTTATCTTAGTTATTTATCTAGAAAATCAAGTCTCCTCAAAGAAAGCGCAAGAGAGACTGACGAGTTCTTGAGGCAGTATGCCCCTAAGGAGTAAGGCGTATAAGAGGGGGCTTATATACATATAAACCATGGCCGCATTTGAGCTGTTCAGCTTCTGGACAGTGCTGGCATTCGGCTTTGTCCTGGGCATCAGGCACGCATTCGAGGCAGACCACATTGCTGCCGTCACGACAATAGTCCTTAACGACAAGGGGGGGCTAAAGAAGCATTCAACAATAGGAGTTATGTGGGGGCTTGGCCACTCTATCGCGCTAATGCTGGTCGGCCTTGCGGTCCTGCTGTTCGGCCTTTCCATTACGCCAGCCGTCTCAGGGGTTTTCGAGCTTATTGTGGGTATAGTGCTTGTCGGCCTGGGATTCGTCACGATGAGGAACTTCCTTGACAAGAGCTTCCACATGCACGTTCACATGCACGGCAAGGCGAAGCACACGCACATGCATTCCCACAGGGAAACAAGCGACCACATGCACCAGCACAAGCCCCTTATGATGGGCATGCTTCACGGCCTGGCCGGGGGCGGCGCGCTGATGCTGATTGTCCTTGTGGCTGTCAATTCCCTTGTTGAGGGAATCCTGTACATCATACTCTTCGGCATAGGGTCCATACTCGGCATGCTTGCCGTCACCTCAATACTTAGCGCGACGCTGAACTCCACGGCAGCGAGGGCCAGGAACTTCGGGGAGAAGGTGAAGGTCATCGCGGGCATTGTCAGCATATTCCTGGGGTTCATGATAATCACGGGCGTCTTCCTTGCAGGTTAGCCTGTGCGATAGAAGCTAAAGTTCGGACCCGATCAGTTTTCTGCTTTCCCTAAGTGTATATCGTCTCTTCTTGTCAGCGGCCTTGCGTTCTTCATCGTCGGCTATCCTCTTTGAACCCTTTTCCAGCAAAAGTAATATGTCATGAACCAGGGGAGACCTATTGCTTGAGATGTGGTGGGGCAGCCCGTCTCCACGCAACCATTCCACAAACCGCTGGGGTATAACCGTGTTTGCCGCATACACGACTATTGTCTTCTCCTTCCTTTCTATGTAAGAATGCGGTGAGTGCAAATGAATCTCATTGTCCACCCAGGTATCAACCAGCCTGTCCCTTCTGGCCTTTCCAATTTCCTTGTCATCTGCCAAAAACCTTGGTGCTTTCTTTGCAGGCCCATACTTCAAATCCATTCTCTCCTTTGCATACTCCAGTGTGGGCAGAAGCTGCAAAGTATACCCGGAAACGTTATCCGTCATGAATGCCTTGAATATATATTCCTCGTGCTCAACAGGCTTTGTATCCGTTATTATATACTTTAGCTTGCCGCCTTTGAATGCAGAATAAAAGCCTGAAAACCTTCCCAGCTTATCCTCAAGGTCCAGCCTCTCTCCTTCCAGCAGGGCATCATACGCGTTCCTGATTATTACCTCGCCGCCCTGGGTTGTGGAGCCTGTGGCTTCAAACAGTCCCATTAGCTGCTTATACAGACCCTCGAACCTTCTGTCAGACATACATCAAATACAGGAGTAAGTTTTTTAAGGCTTGGCTCTACCGGCCTTAGCGGCCCGCCACTTCGATTAGCCTTATATACGGTCCAGGAGAAGGCATCATTAGACGGCCGATGCCTGCCGACTTTGATAAACCGATCCAGGTCGGACTTGCTTTAGCCGTCTCTGCTTGCAAGTCAAAAAAGTCTGGGGGGATGTTCATGCGGCGAAAGAAAGTGGAAGTGCAGCAGGCCTGATGTGCCTGCTCTGGTCAGGGTAGCGGGGGTTTCTTTTTTCCCTTTATTTTTCATTCTTATGTTGCCAGCTGACGGGGTTATTTTTATGGCCGAAGGAATTGTTGAAGACTTAAATATCTGATTCTTAAAAAAGATAACATGCCCCATTACGTGTTTTATGTCGGATCCCATGACCAGAAAGCCAGGGGAGCGCTTGGTTCTTTGGAGGCACTGGATATGCTGAGAAGGGGGATGACTGATTTTCATGAACTCCAGGATCAGCCGTGGAACATGACTGACGGCGGCCATCCGTACAAGGCTGTTTATGCAGCAACAAGGCCTGATGATGCCCCAATCACAGTAGATGAAGCCCGTGAAATGGCGCATTATTTTGGCAGACATGACGCAGAACTTAAGGTTTACACATTGGGTGAACTCCTATGATCCTGCCTGACCACGAGATAAGGAAGCTGCTTGGCGAGGGGAAGATAAGGATAGAGCCCCTCGAGCTGGACAAGCAGCTGCAGCCCGCTTGGGTTGACCTCAGGCTCGGCTCTGAATTCAGCAGGTTCAAGTACACCGAGGAGCCCTTCATAGATTCAAGGCAGCCCAAGGAGCACACGAAGACGTATGACACCAGGGGGAAGAGGTTTGTCCTCCACCCCAGGGAATTCGTCCTCGGCATAACAATGGAGAGGGTCACCCTCCCCGGCGACATAGCCGCGTATATTGATGGCCGCTCCTCCCTTGGGAGGCTTGGAATAACGGCGCACATAACGTCCGGGTGGGTGGACCCCGGCTTCTCAGGCAGGCTTGTGCTGGAGATATCCAACATGGGCAAGATGCCTGTGATAGTCTACCCCGGAATGAGGATGTGCAAGATCCTCTTCTTCAACCTCAATTCCCCCGCGGAGGTCCCGTACAACAGGAAGAAGGATGCCAAATACGCTAACCAGGAGACAGTCGGCCAGAGCAAGATACACGAGGACAAATAAACCTTTTCCCCAAAAAGGTTTATCAATTGGAGCAAGCCAGCAGTGTATCAAGTCGGCTGGCACTCAAGCCAGCAGCTAGAGTGGATCGATTACGCCTTCCACCTAAGCCCTTTTCTTTATTAGCAAGCGAAGCAAATTTAACAGAACTAAAAATGGGAGGTTTTTATGGATAAAGTCGTGCATTTCGAAATACCCGCGGACAACATTGCCCGCGCGCAGAAGTTCTACAAGAGCGTCTTCGGGTGGAAGATAGACAAGGTGCCTGAAGCCAAGATGGAATACTACATGGTCAGCACTGTCGAGGTGGACCAGAAGAGCAGGAAGCCAAAAGAGCCAGGCGCTATCAATGGCGGCCTGATGCCCAGGATGCAGAAAGGCGAGGCTCCGGTGATCGTCATAAACGTGTCCAACCTGGACAGCTACCTGAAGAAGGTCACAACCGCAGGCGGGAAGATAGTGATGCCCAAGATGTCAGTGATGGACATAGGATTGTATGCCAGGTTCGCGGACCCTGAGGGCAACATAGTCGGCATCTGGCAGGACATAAAGAAGAGGTGAGCTGTTTATAACTCCCTCTATTTTCTTTTATTGCTCAGAGGCGGCGTTGCCCTCATTTTTTCACCATGGTCTTGAATCCGCCGTACGCTACGCGCTTCATGTCGAACGGCATGGGCGTGTTCTTCATGGCTGGATCGTTCATGAGGGGGTCTTTCATCACTTTCTTGTTGACCTAGTCCCGGTGCTTTCTCGACTTGAATACAATGAACGAGAAAACAATGGTTTCATCTCAATTCAGCCATTTTCTTGTACGCCGCCAGCTTTTTCCTGGGAACCTATGGTGGAAATCTCATTTATAAGGCTTGTTCTCATTCTTTAACCATGCCAGCGGAAGCAAGGTATTTCGGATTCAGGTGCGGACAGCTGGACGCTTACCTGGTTGGAACAGGCAGGGACCAGATAATGGACACGATGGATTATTTCAGCCGCAGGGGGGGCCGGAATAATAATTCCCGCTATGCAGGACATCGTTGGGCTGGAGAAGATTGGCATCAAATACGGCCATACGCTTGACGGGAACATGCCGCTTGAGCCGGCATTGCCCTTTGAAGTCATGGAGGGCGTGACAGTCACAGGGTGAATGGGGGCGGGTTTGAATTCATAAAAGAGGGGGTGAAATACAGCCTTGAGGACAGCAGGGCAAGGAAGGGAAGCCTGCTGGAATTCCGGTCAGAGGCTGGGCTGTACCTGCTGGCTGAGCCCATTGTGGCCGGCATAAAGAACTATGACTGGGGGGCCCGCAGGAGGCAGTTCTATGGCTGGCTGGCCAGCGTGGCAATGGACAAGCTTCTGGGCAAGTCAGGCATTCATATAAGCGGAGGGGAACATTAAACAATTATATACCTATTTAAAACTTTCTTTTAATTTTTACA
>JACQOB010000069.1 GCA_016202745.1 Candidatus Aenigmatarchaeota archaeon
CACCTTTGAAAAGCTCAAAGGAGTTTATTGTCGTCGTTGCAATTGCCTCATTGTTCTTTATAGTTTCCTCTATCTTTTTCTTTGCCTGCGCATCCCCCCTCAGCAGGCCTACCAGAATGTCCGAATCAAGGACAGCCATCAGAAGTCCAGCTCCCTGGGCCTTGATTTCTTCCTTTCTGACAAGACCCTGCTGAATATCTCGTCCATCTCCTCCCTGCTCCCGTGCCACCTGCCTGAGAACTGCAGTATGCCCTTCCTTGTGTCCTTTGCGATGGACAGGACAACGTCGCTGAAGCTATCGCCAGGCTTCTTAAGGCCCTTTAAGGCTTCATACGCCTTGTCTGACAGGGAAATTACCTTGGTCATGTTTAATATGCATGCATGCATGTATATAAACCTTGTGGCCACCGGGACTTTGCCTAAAAAATCATATTGATCAGATCGAAAGATCCAGGAATTCACTTCGGAATGTCTGTCTGTCTTGCGGAAATTATCGTATTGATGATCCATAAGGTTCAAGATATCAATTCCAGTTTCAGGGGCTTATTGTTCTGATATCTCAGAGTCATACGGTAAGGAGTAAGAAGCCACTTATTTGGCGAAGCCGGGCACAGGCGTCTTTGTAAACATATAGGGCCATTTTCCCGAAGGCTTATATGCCTGACAGCTTATCATGATGTATGGAAATTGCAGCCCTCCTTCAGAAGTACAGCATCCAGCCGGACCCCGACAGGAGCCAGCATTTCATGGTGAATGAGAAGGCCATTAAGGAAATAGTCAGCCTTGCTGACATCAGGAAGTCGGAAACAGTCCTGGAGATAGGCCCCGGCTTAGGGGTCCTGACTAGGGAGCTGGCAAAGAAGGCGGGGAAGGTTGTGGCGGTGGAAGTGGACGAGAAACTGGCTGGGATAGCCAAAAGGGAATTGCTGGGGCTGAACAACGTGGAAATAATTCAGGGGGACGTGTTGCACGCAATGGAAAACATGGAGTTTGACAGGGTAGTCTCCAACACGCCTTACATGATACTGGAGCCCCTGGTGCAAAAACTTGCCAGGAAGGACTTCAGGATAGCCGTCCTGACCCTGCCTGCCCATTTCGTCCACATAATAACGGCAAGGCTGGGCGACGAACAGTACAGCAAGCTCTCCGCATTTGTTGGCGCCTTCTTCAGGGCCGAGGTGAAGATGGAGCTCCGGAAGGAAGACTTCCGCCCGGTACCAAATGTCAACAATGTAGTTGTCAAACTGGGGAAAAAGAGCCAGGATGATTACGAGGCCGGCCCCGCGGATTACATATTGAAGGAGATCTTCTCCCAGCGCGCCAGGAAGGTGAAGAACGCGCTGATGGAGGCGCTGATAAGCTACAATACCGTGATGCTTGGGGTGCCTGGCACGAAAAACAAGGCCAGGGCCATAATGGCCGGCCTCAAGCTCAGGCAGGACCTGCTGGAAAAGACCCCCGACCAAATTAATATAAATGACATAAAGCTAATTATAAGCAGAACCGGATCCAGCGCACATGCGTTGAAAATGGCATAATGCAGGCATTTTTTGTCCCGGGCGGCGAAATGGAAAACAATATAAAAAGGCTGGCACAATTATCAGGTGACTTATGGCTGATCCAGAGAATGTAACCAAATTGGCGCAGCAGATGGGCGACGAGCAGAGGGAGATCAGCATATCCCAGTTCTTCGAGAAGAACCGCCATCTGCTTGGGTATGACAACAAGATAAAGGCCCTGCTGACCATCATCAGGGAAGGGGTGGACAACGCCCTGGACGCCTGCGAGGAGGCGCGCATACTTCCGGACATCTACGTCAAGGTGGAGGAGCTCGAGAAGGAGAAATACAAGGTCGTCATAAAGGACAACGGCCCCGGGATAGTGAAGAAGCAGATACCCAATGTCTTTGGCAAGCTCCTTTACGGCTCCAAATTCCACAGGCTCCGCCAATCAAGAGGGCAGCAGGGCATCGGGGTGTCTGGCGCGGCGCTTTATTCGCAGCTGACAACCGGCGAGCCTCTCGAAATCGTCACCTCAACCGGGGACGGCAAGCTCCACAGGTACAAGCAGAAGATAGACGTCAAGCACAACCAGCCCGTCATACTTGAGGACAGCCTGGAGGACACGGAGAAGTGGCATGGCGTCAGGCTCACATTCACGGCGGAAGGCATATACAGGGAAGGCAAGCAGTCAGTGATGGAATACCTGAAGCAGGTGGCTGTCGCGAACCCTTACGCGAACTTAACATTCGACTCGCCAACAGGCAAGTTCGAGTTCAAGAGGGGGGTGGAGCACCTCCCGAAACCGCCGCAGGAGATTCAACCACACCTGGCCGGCGTGGAGGTCGGCATCCTTGTCAGGATGCTGCATGACACCAAGGCAAGGACAATGGCCACATTCTTCACGACTGAGTTCTCCAGGATAGGCACGCTTACCTCTAATGAGATCTGCAAGAAGGCGGGCATCGACCCGAAGATATCGCCCAGAAAGGTCACGGATGAGCAGAGCATCAACCTTGTCAAGATAATCAAGGAAATAAAGCTCACCCGCCCCCCGACGGACTGCCTGTCTCCCCTCGGCGAGCAGCTCATAGAGAAGGGCCTCAGTAAGGAATACAGCCCGGAGTTCGTCGCCTCGATAACAAGGCCGCCCGAGGTGTACAGGGGCTGGCCATTCCAGATGGAGGTCGGCATCGCCTACGGGGGAAGCATATCCGAGCCGAGGCTGCTGAGATTTGCCAACCGCGTCCCGCTTCTTTACCAGCAGGGCGACTGCGCGATCACAAAGGGCGCCAACGAGATAGACTGGAAGAGGTATGGCATTGAGGCTGACAGGTTCCCCACGGGGCCGGTGATAGTCTTTGTGCACATGGCTTCCGTATGGATCCCGTTCACCTCGGAATCCAAGGAGGCCGTGGCCAATTACCCGATAATAATCAAGGAGATAAAGCTGGGCATACAGGAGGCC
>JACQOB010000086.1 GCA_016202745.1 Candidatus Aenigmatarchaeota archaeon
CTTTTTCCAGATTAAAAATTTACTGAATTTTACTGGATTCTTAAAACCTATTAATTCCATCCATTTGCTTAGCATTGAATTTCCTTTCAGCTCATATTTATGACCATCACGCCAAGACTTCTTATATTTCTTGTTTATCCAATGAGAACCCTTAAATCCAAGTTTTTCTAATAAACGAATACAATCATAGATTAGGTTTTCTGATGTGCTCAATAGTGTTATTCGAGGATAAGAATAGGTTCCATGACTGTTTTTATAGAAACTTAGACATCCGTCTGTGTCTATATAGCCCCTCATGAATGACGCCAAAATATTCGGATCTCTGTTGAAAATTACTTCTTTTGGTATTCTGATATAATTATGGGACATTGCGAGATTAAAGGAGTCAAGAAATAAGGCAAGTTTCTTTGAGCATATATAAAATCCATATGTGTTCTTAATGCCATTTCTGTTGAAAAATCTCCCTTTCAAATTAGTCTTAAAGACGCTATTGAATAAAGGTATTACGTGATTGTCAATGTAGATTTTTTCTTCAGCTGATGTTTCAACAAAAAGCCATCGAAGCCTTGTGCTTGCATATCCATCGCCTGCAACAATCCCAAATACTTCCGCAAGTTCTGCATCCAAATAGCCAGGTAATTCTACATCCATGCTTACCTCCGGTTTTATCGGAAACCCTAACATTGAGGATAGCCGTATCCGCTTATAAACCTAACCGGAGGGTAGCGTTCCAATAGTTCCAGTAGGCTGAAGCAATATTGAATTTAAGCTTACGGGCCAATAGTAATTTATGACCCGCATAATCTGCATTGCTTCTGGCAAGGGCGGCGTCGGGAAAACTACCCTCGTTGCAAACCTTACCGCCGCACTGGCGCAGTTCAACAGGTCGGTGGTGGCGGTGGATGGGAACACGACGACGTCAAACCTGGGCATACATTTCGGGATTCCCCTCTATCCGGTGACCCTACAGGATGTCATGAGGAAGAAGGCGAGCCTGAGGCGCGCCATATACCACCACCCGGCTGGCTTCAGGATAATACCTGCTGACGTGTCACTCAGGAAGCTTATGCTGCCCGACACGGACGCCTTCATGGACGTGCTGTACAGGTTTGTCGGGGACGCTGATTTCGTGCTGATTGATTCCGCCGCCGGCCTCGGCAAGGAAGCGAAGGTCGCCCTGGAATCCGCGGACGAGGTTCTCACGGTGACAAATCCTGATATGCCCTCCCTTACGGACGCGGTAAAGATCACAAAGGTTGCCAGCAGGTATGAAACCAGGAATCTGGGCGTAATTGTGAACAGGGTCAGGGGGGAGAAGCACGAAGTCAGCCTGGATGGAATAGAGCGGTTCATGAAGCTGCCTGTCGTGGGCCGGGTGCCGGAAGACAGGCACGTCCGTGCAGCGATAGCATCAAGGCAGCCTGTTGTTCTTTACAATCCTTATTCCCCTGCTGCGAGGAATATCATGGCAATAGCCGCCTGGCTGGCAGGAGAGGACTATGCAGCCAAGACGGGCCTATTGGAGAGGCTTGGCAGGCTGCTTGGCAGGCCTGGCTGAGTATAGCTGGGTAAGGTCAATCTCAAAAGAGGCTGCCGGCCTTTCAATGCCGAAATTGTTGAGCACCTGCGGGTTCATTTCTCCTATAAAGCCTATGCTCCTGTTGTTGAAAACGACGGAAGCTGTCCTTCCCTCAATGAAGCTGCCGTGCGATGTCCCCGCCAGCCTGTATCTTAGCCCGAGGCTCCTCATGAACGCGTCCAGCGCGCTTGATATGTGCTCGTAAGTGGCCGGGTTGTCGGTTATGGCGCATGCGAGCTTCCTTACATCCTGCGCGCCGGTTTCCGCCTTCCCGTCCGGGATGATGGCGTCGCCAATCTCGAATATTTTCTGCGGAAACTCGACATGCTGGTTCACAGACAGGAAGCTGAGAAGCCCGGGAAGAAGCCATGTCCTGAAAACCGACCAGTTGGCTGACACGTAATTCTCTATCTCCACGGAAGCCTGCGCTTTTATGTTCATCCTGCCGTAAAGCTCGTCTGAATTGGTAAGCGTGTAATTCATTATCTCCTGGAATCCCATTCCCATCATTGGCTCGGCTGCTGCCGCGCAGAACTTTTCAATGCCAAGCACGGATCCCTGCGCGGCCAGCCTTGGGTATCGCGGCTCTATCCTGTTGTACCCGTATGCTATCAGCGCGTCCTCAATGATGTCCACCTGGTGCATTATGTCCTGCCGGTATGACGGGTATTCCACCTCCAGCAGGCCCCCTTTTTCGGCGGCATTGAAGCCGCATTTTTTAAGGAGCAGCGCTATCTTGTCGGGAGGCATGTCCATGCCAGAAACACGGCCGAACAGTCCAGCATCAAGCATGATCTTTCCTGTTGAAAAATCCGGGGTGATTGTCTTCCTGCCGCCATAGATGTTTTCAACCGCCTCCACCGAAGCGCCCCTGTCAATCATTTGCATTGCAAGGATGTTGATAGCCGTAAGGAGAAATTTGTCATCGTATCCCGTGCACTCTATGAATGCGGCTTTTGTGTCCCTGCTTATGTTGCCGCAATGCCGGGAGTTTATTATCGGGGGCATTGACATAATGCTGCCTTTGGCGTCCACCCAGACGGGGTATTCCTTCTCATTAAGCAGCAGGTGCCCGAATTCCCTGCCCTTTGGATGCCGGGACAGTATTTCCTGGGCTGTCATTTCAGACTCAAAGCCAAGCGGGGTGAACCTTATGTCCTGCGGCTTTCTGGATGTGTAGCGCACGGGCAGGGTTATCTTGTCCAGGTCGTATATCCCGAGGGAAAGCTCCCTCCTGCTCCTGCCGAACGCCGTGGCGATCTTCTCCTGCAGCTGGATCACCTGCGACAGGAAATGGTCATCCATCTTAAGGCCGCGTGCAATTGCGCAAGATACAACAGGCTGCACTCGGGACTTCGTATCGACTGCCACTGCCATACCCGGCTTTCCGGCGCTGTACTTCCGCAGGCCGGCCGTGGAGTATTTGGCCCGGAGCTCGCGGGCTATGCCTTCGGTGGACCACAGGTCAGGCCTGTTGGTATCTTTGATGTCGATCTTCAGCGTATCGCCGTCCACGCTGTCCACCTCGCCTTTCGCGTAAAATATGTCGTTTTCCTGCAGGGCCTTTATGGGGATTGATTTTCCCGCCAGCCTGCAAAGGTCCTTGTGGGAGATTTCTATCTTTGGCATGGGCATCACATCACTGTTATCCGCTGCTCCCTCAGCCATTTGAGGTTCTGGCTGAAAAGGCTGCGGATGTCATTTATCCCCAGCTTGTACATTGCGAGCCTGTCTATGCCAAAGCCCCATGCTATTACCGGCACCTTAATCCCGATGGGTTCTGTCAGTTCTGGCCTGAACATGCCGGCGCCGGCGAGCTCGATCCAGCCAAGTTCGTGGTGCTTCACAGATACCTGGACACCTGGCTCCACGAACGGGTAATAGTCAGGTATGAACTGCACCTCATCCGTGCCTGCAAATTCCATGACGAACATCCTTAGCAGCCCGAGTATGTCCCGGAATGTGAGCCCCTCCGCGGCGACAAAGCCGCCCAGCTGGTTGAATTCCACGCCATGGGTGGCGTCAATCACATCAGGCCTGTAGCACCTGACAATGCTGAAATACTTTCCCGGGATTTCTATGCCTCTGGACATGTATCGCGGCGAGATTGCCGTGTCGTGCGCCCTGGGCATGAGCCGGCCTGCCTTTTTCGGGTCCCACCTGTATCCCCAGCCCTTTGAGCCGGTTTCCCATCCGTTCTCATGGGCAGCCTGCACCCTTGCCACAATCCCCTTCTCCGGAAGCGCGCCATGAGTGGGGCTTTTCAGGCTGTAGGTTTGTGTCCAGTCGCGGGATGGGTGGTTTTGCGGCTGGAACAGGGCATCAAAGTTCCAGAATTCAAGCTCTATGCTGGGGCCGGTCATTTCAATGAACCCAAGCCCGGACAGCCTCTGCCTTACCGACTGCAGGAACCGATTGTAGGGCTGCCTTTTCCCGGGGTTGGCTGCTTTCCCGGCCGCCTCCACGTTGTAGGACCTCAGCCTCGCTTTCTTCCAGAGCCCTGTCTTTATGAGCTCCGGCGTCAGCGCCGCTATTTCGCCGCCAAGCTGTCTTTCAGCCTGCCTGAAAATGTCATCCGCCTTTTTTATCAGCCTCCTTTCAAGGAGTGTGTTTACCATGTCCTCACTGACGCCCTGGCCGGAATGTATCTTCTCCAGCGCCTCCCGCTCCGGAAACGCCCCGGGCTTTTTCACAAGAGCCAGCCGCCCGCTGTCCAGCTTTACAAAGCCTTTCTTCTTTGCCCACATGAGCGCTATGTTGAAGCTGTCCAGCCTGCTCCTGCATTCATCAATGGTGGCCGGCCTGTCCAGCATCTTTACCAGCTGCTCTTCCGGAAGGCCGTTCTTCATGTATTGCGTCCCTTCGGGTGTGAGAACGTATCTCTGCATAGTCAAATATAAGCCGTGCCGGTATTAAATAGCGTATGTCGCACTGGTCGGAATTGTGGAGCGGCATTGAATCCGTAGAGACAAAAGGCAACACCTACATGTGGAAAATGTACGCAAGCCTGCTGGATGGCTGCGATTTCAAGGGGAAGCGCGTACTGGAAATAGGCTGCGGGACCGGATTGAACACGATCGCCATGGGCCTGAAAGGAGCGGAAATAACATTCCTCGACCAGTCAAAGGAAGCGCTTAACCTGGTAAGAAATAACGTCAGGAAACTTGGCCTGGAGGCTGAGTACATCGAGGGTGATGTGTTTGAATGCGGGCTGGCTGGGAGGTACGACATTGTCCACTCAGAGGGCCTGATAGAGCATTTCATAGGCGGAATGAGGCAAAAAATAGTTGACGCCCATGCGGAGGCAGCCAGGCGTGGTGGAATGGTTACCCTGATTGCGCCCAACATGATGTCAGTGCCCTACAGGATTGGCATGTATGCCGCCAAGAAGACAGGCACCTGGATCTACGGCGATGAGTATCCGTACAGCAGGGAGGAGCTGTCCAGAAGGATGGAAGCAAGCGGTCTTGCTGTCAGAAAGACTATCGGCGGCGAATTTGTATATTCATTATTCTGGCTGTTCTGCCCCATCTGGCTGGGCTCAAAGTCAATCATAAGAAAAGGCATAACGCTGGAAGCCAATGAATGCCTCGTAAGGCTGAACCAGGGCAATTTCTTTGCGGACAGGTGGGGAAGGATAATAGGCTCCACGGGGATAAGGATATAACCAGCCTGCTACAATTAGATTGCATGAAAGCGCTTGTGGCGGGTGTGGCCATGATGGCAGCAGGCATTCTGGTATCCACCATAAAGGTGACTGGAGGGGCTGGAGTAAGGGCTGACGTTGCGACAATAGGCCGCGTGTCAACATCCCAGATGACACGCTCATTCACTCCAGTCAGCATTGCCCTTGTTGCAGCGGGTGCGATTGTTGTGGCGGCTAGCCTGCTGATAGCCAAAAGGCGCGCGAGAAAGGGGAGCTGATTCTTTGGGCATGCCCATGAGCAATTCGCCCATCTGGCTGAAGGTGCAGACTGTTGAGCGAAGCAATTGGATTGCTGCCTAGCTCCAGTGTTCAAAGTCGAGCTGCGGGACCCTTCTGCGTTTGGCGTTTATGCCAGCGATTATCCCCCTGACATAGAACCCCGTGACAAGAGGCATGTAAACAAATGTGTATGGGATTACCTGTGCAGCCTCCCTCAGCTTCATGCGGTGCTCTGTTGCCGCTATCAGGAACACGTGGCCGACGCTTGCGGCGTTTATGCTGGTGAAGAAAGTGGCCAGGAATGGGATCAGGCCCAGGGCAAGCACTTCTATGAAATGCCTTACCGAAAAGGCGTAGAGTATGTAGATGGGAATGAGCGGCAGCAGGAGGGTTGTGGTTTGCCACAGGATCACGCTGGCAACGCCAAGCATGAGGAATACGTATGGGAGGGCGTAGAGGCTGAACTGGGGGGCCCTGAAATACATTTTCCAGTAGTCGGTGAACGTGTACACAAAACCCTTACCCCACCTGATCCTTTGGTCCTTGAGGCTTGCCAGTGAAGTGGGCTCATTGGTCCTCACGACAGCTTCATGGTCATATTGTATCCTGTAGCCCGCCTTAAGCAGCTGGGCAGCAAAGTAATTGTCCTCTATCAGCGTCTGCGGCCACCCTCCAAGCCTCTCCAGAATGGCTTTCCTAACGGCTATGCCGCAGCCCCGGAATGTGATGAGGGAGCCGAATTGCATGTGGGTCTTGTACAGGCTGGAAACAATCCTGCTTTCGAAGGATATGAGCTTTGTGAGCATGTTGCCGGTGTTATTGACCGTGTACTTGGGCGAGACAGCGCCTATCTCGCTTCTCGAAAACCAGGGGACAATGTTGCCGAGGCAATTCCTGTCAACCACGGTGTCGGCGTCCAGAAAGAACAGTATCTCCCCCTTTGCAGCCGCAGCCGCCTCGTTCAGGGAGGCGGGCTTGCCAACCCTCTTCTTATGTTGTATAAGCCTGGCCCCGTATCTCCTGCAAACCTCAGGCGTCCCGTCGTCGGAGTCATTGACTACTATGACTTCTGTGTTCTTGTAGTTAAGGCTTCGGACAGACTCGAGCGTGTCAGCTATTGTGGATTCGGCCTTGTAGGCAGGGATAATAATTGATACAAGGGGATTATTAGCTGCCCTTGGCCTCGTGAAGCCCCTCTCCCATTTCCAGCCCGCGTACCAGGAGAAGAAACCCAGCGCAAGCAGGCTGGAAATTATCAGCACGTTTTCCAGCATATGAACCTATATATAATATCCCGCGGCGTTTTTATATATCGCCCTTATTAGGGAATGGGGTTTATTAACTATATAGGCGGGCACGGATGGAATACGAAAAGATAATGGACATGGCGAAGAGGCGGGGAATATTCTGGCAGAGCGCCGGCATATACAAGCCCGTGGCCGGCTTCTATGACTACGGGCACATAGGCACCCTGATAAAGAGGCGCTGGGAAAACCTCTGGAGGGAATTTTTCCTTGGCCTGGGCGACAATTACTATGAGATACAGGCAAGCGTGATTATGCCGGAGGATGTCTTCAGGGCCAGCGGCCACCTGGAAAGCTTCCTGGACCCCGTGGCGAAATGCGGGAAATGCGGCAACGTGGAACGCGCTGACCACATACTGGAGGATTTGCTGAAAGAGTCATTTGAGGGCATGGCGAAAGCCGAGCTGACAGCGCTGATAAGGAAGCACAACATAAAGTGCGAGAAATGCAAGGGCAGCCTGGGGGATGTGGAGGACCGCAACCTCATGTTTCCCGTGTCCATTGGGACTGGGAAGGACAAGAAATCAGCATACCTAACCGGCGAAACAGCCCAGGGGGCATATGTGAATTTCAAGCTGATGTTTGACGTGCTCAGGAGGAGGCTGCCGATGGGGCTCGCCATTGTGGGCAAGGCGTTCAGGCATGAGATATCGCCAAGGCAGGCGCTGATAAGGATGAGGGAATTCACGCAGGCTGAGCTGCAGATATTCTTCGATTCAGATGCTATCAACAAGCACCCCAGGTTTGATGAGGTTGGCAGCTACAAGCTCAGGCTTCACACAACAAAAAACAAGTCAGCCGGGGTGGAAGAGATGTCATGCCATGATGCCGTGAAGGGCCTGCATTTGCCGGAGTTCTACGTGTATCATCTTGCAAGGGTGCAGCAGTTCTATCTTGATGTGCTTGCCGTCCCTGAGAAGGCATTCAGGCTGAGGGAGCTTTCCGCCGAGGAGAAGGCTTTCTACAACAAGTACCACTGGGATATACAGCTGAACATGGAAAGCGTGGGCGGCTGGAAGGAGGTTGGCGGAGTGCATTACAGGGCAGACCATGACCTGAAGGGGCATGGGGAGGCTTCAGGCACCGCCATGGCTGTTAACATTGAAGGGAAGAGCGTGCTTCCACACGTCATTGAAATAAGCATGGGGGTTGACAGGAATGTGTACGCGCTGGTTGAGCTGTCATACAGGGAGGAGAAGGAGCGGGATGTGCTCGCATTCCCCAGGAAGGTTGCCCCATTTGACGCCGGGATATTTCCTCTGGTGAATAAGGATGGACTTGAGGAGAAGGCAAGGGAAATATATGAATTTCTGAGGGGGGAGGGGTTTCAGGTTTTCTTTGATTCCTCAGGAAGCATAGGA
Organism: Candidatus Aenigmatarchaeota archaeon; assembly: GCA_016202745.1. Taxonomy (GTDB): domain Archaea; phylum Aenigmatarchaeota; class Aenigmatarchaeia; order QMZP01; family QMZP01; genus JACQIG01. The sequence continues at coordinate 8,170 of JACQOB010000086.1, forward strand.
AGGAGGTACAGGAGGATTGACGAGGTAGGCGTCCCCGCGGGGATAACAATTGACTATGACACGCTGAAGGACAATGATGTCACCCTCAGGGACAGGGATTCGATGAAACAGGTGCGGGTTAAGATAAAAGACATGCCAGCTGTTTTAAGAAGGTTCCTTGGCGGGGAGTCTGTTTCTGCTTTCGGGGAATTTATCAATTGATAATCAGTTATTTAAATCTTCTTGTTAATGATAGTTATGCGAGAACCAACGATAGAAGATGTGGTGAGAGCAATTCAAATTTATTCTGATGTTCCTATAACCAGAGAGAATATAGAGACGTCTGTTAGTGAAAGTGTGAGCTCTGGTGCTTATAGAAGCGTTAGAGACGCTTGTATTGTCTATTATGCAGGGCATCTGGGTTTGCCTTCAAGTTATATTCCTGAGATTTGTGCCTTAGGACGCAGATTAAACCAATTTGAACTAGAAGCTTTGAATCTTAGAGAAAAGGTCAGGGAGAATGGGATTGCGGACATTTCCATCAACATAAAAGGGCTGTCTGATTGATTTGTAGCGCTATTTAGCTGCTCTTGCTTCTCTTTCTGCTTGTGATAAACTGCTTCATCTGGAAGACGACGAGCGCAGCGAAAGATACAGATAGGATTTTTATCCAGTCGTTCAGGCTGAGCTCCACTGTCTCGAATATGGCGTCCAGCGCCGGGATGTATATGACTATCAGCTGCAGCCCGAAGGATATCAGGACGGCCAGCACCAGCTTCCTGTTTGCAAGCGGTCCTCCCGCCGCTATAAGGGTGCCCTTGAGGTTCCTGTGGTTGAATACGTTGAACATCTCGAACACGACAACGGCGGTGAAGGACATGGTAAGCGCGTACTTGTACGCATGTATCAGCCAGTCAGGGCTTTGGTTGGGACCTGAAAGGAATATTGGGGTGCCTGGCGTCCACCCCTGGTCTACCAGCGTTGTGTAGAAAATCCAGAGAACGCCAGCGGCCATCATGCCCGCTATCATCACTATGGCTATTGCCATGTCCCTGGAAAGTATATGCTCTTTGGGGTTCCTGGGAGGCCTTTTCATTATGTCCCTGCCTGCCGGGTCAACGCCGAGCGCCAGGGCAGGTAGGCCGTCGGTCACGAGGTTCACCCAAAGAAGCTGTATCGCGACCAGCGGCAGCGGCATGCCCAGCAGCATGCCGAGGAAGATTATCAGCACCTCCCCTGTGTTGCTTGTAAGGAGATACCTGATGAACTTGTTTATGTTGTCGTAAATGTGGCGCCCGCCTTCCACTGCGGCCACTATGCTGGCGAAATTGTCGTCTGCGAGCACCATGTCGCTTGCCTCTTTTGCCACATCAGTGCCCTTTATGCCCATCGCGACGCCTATGTCTGCCCTCTTCAGCGCCGGCGCGTCATTCACGCCGTCGCCGGTCATTGCGACAATGTGGTTCCTCTTCTTGAAGGCGGAAAGAATCTTCACCTTCTGTTCGGGGTTGACCCTGGCATAAACATGGATGTCCTCCACCATTTTCACGAGTTCGTCCTCGGATATCTTCTCCAGCTCCGCTCCCGTGAGGACGCTGTCGCTACCGTCCTGGATCATTCCTATCTGCTTCGCAACGGCGACAGCCGTGTTCTTGTGGTCGCCGGTGATCATCACGGCCTTGATGCCAGCCTCCCTGCACCTGGCAATCTCCTCTTTGACGCCTTCCCTGGGAGGGTCTATCATGCCAACAAGGCCGAGGAATATCAGGCCCTCTTCCGGCTCTTTTGGCCTCTCGGGGGTTTCATTGTATGTTACGGCAAGGACCCGCAGGGCCCTCCCGGTCATCTCAAGGTTCAGGTCAAGCATCTTCTTCGTGAGGGCAGGCGTCAGCTTTTGCACCTTCCCGGAATCATAAATCCTGTCGCACTTCTCCAGCATGATTTCAGGCGCGCCTTTGCTGCACACAAGGAAGGATTTGCCGGATTTGTGGACTGTGGTCATCATCTTCCTTTCGGAGCTGAACGGGACCTCGCCTATTCTCGGGTACTGGCTCTCTATTAATTCCCTGGTAATGCCGGCCTTGGACGCCGCCACCACAATTGCGCCCTCTGTGGGGTCGCCTATTAGCGTGCTGCCATCAAGTTTCGCGTTGTTGCACAGCGTGCCATATGACAGCAGCATCCTCAGCTGCCGGTCGTTCGCCGCGTCCATTATTTTCTTGTCCTGATAGAAGCTGCCGTGGGTCTCATAGCCTTTTCCCGTGACGAGGATTTTCTGGCTGTTGCAGTATATCCTTGTGATTGTCATCTCGTCCTTGGTCAGCGTGCCGGTCTTGTCGGAGCATATCACGCTGACGCTGCCCAGCGTCTCCACCGCAGGGAGCTTGCGCACTATGGCGTTCCTTTTTGTAAGCTTCTGCAGCCCCAGCGCAAGGGTTATGGTCACTATGGCCGGCAGCCCTTCCGGTATTGCGGCGACTGCAAGGGCTATGCCTGCTATGAACATGTCGATTATCGGGTTGCCGCGCAGGATGCCCAGCGCAATGACTATGGCTATTATCCCGAGGATTATGTAAGTGAGATGCTTGCCGAAGACGGCAAGCTTCTTCTGCAGCGGAGTGGGTTCGTCCACTGTTGACTGTATCAGGTGCGCAATCCGGCCAATCTCGGTGTGCATCCCGGTTCCGATGACTACTCCCTTGCCCCTGCCGAATGTCACTATGCTTGACATGAAGGCCAGGTTTTTCCTGTCAGCCAGTGGCGTGTCCTCACTGAACACATCCGGCTTTTTCTCAACAGGGAAGGATTCCCCTGTGAGGGAGGATTCGTCGATCTTCAGGCTGACAACCTCAATAAGCCGCAAGTCTGCGGGGACGCGGGAGCCTTCCTCAAGCGCCACTATGTCCCCCGGGACCAACTGCTTGCTCAGGATCTTCTGCTCTTTGCCGTCCCTGATTACTATTGTTTCAGGCGATGTGAGCTTCTTGAGGGCTTCTATGGCCTTCTCTGCGCGGTATTCCTGGACAAACCCCAGTATGCCGTCAAGTATGACTATTACGATGATTACGGCTGCGTCTATGAATTCGCCGACAGCGAATGATATGACAGCCGCCGCGATCAGTATTATCACCAGCAGCTCCCTGAACTGCTCGATGAAAATGCGGATCTTGCTTTTTGGCTTCTCCTGCTGCAGCTCATTGAAGCCGTACTGAAGGAGGCGGCGCTCCGCCTCCGGCTGGCTTAGCCCCTTCGGCGTGCTGCCAAGCTTGCCTAAGGCGTCTTCAAATCCCAAGGCATGCCATGATATGTCTGGTTGAGAAATAGCCTTCGTGGGTGAATCCATATCTTAATATTATAATGCCCCGCGGCTTAATAAGAACTAGCCTTTCAGTTTCAGTATTGCATCGGCTATGTCGCCTGTTTCCTCGAGGGCCTGGCGGGACTGTTCCTTGGACGCGCCTGTCTTTTCCATTATAAGCTTGATGTCAGCCTCGCTGAATTTTTCCCTCGACGTCTCCGAGACATCGCCGGATATCTGGAAAGATTCCTGGCCCATCATGTTGACCTTTGCCACCTGGGGGTTTGTGATTATGATGTCCTTGTCAGGCGTCTTGATTATGACCTCCTGCGCGTCTATGGGGTCCATCTTTATGCCCATCTGCCTTGCCATCTTCTCCATCTGCTTCGGGTTGAGCTTCATGACAATCCAGTTGGTTTGAAGGCTTAAAAAACTAACTATCAAAGCATCAAGGGGTAGGGGTGTCATAGATACCTGGTATTAATGACCTGGCTGTCCCATAATATATTATCCGGTCATGTAGTGTTTTTATTTGTATTAATGCAATTCTTATTCCCGGTGATATGATGGAATTCCAGCTGCTTGACGTTGACTATCTGATTGTGGATGGCAAGCCTGTCGTGCGGGTTCTTGGCAAGGCAGCCGACGGCCAGGTTGTGTGCGGCTTCTGCGACGATTACTCACCCTACTTTTATGTGGACAGTGAGGGTGCGGTGGCGCTGATAAAGGACAATCCACAGGTGGTGTCAATCGAAAAGGTGCAGAGGAACGTCGTGATGGGGTACCAGGAACCGAAGTGGATGTTCAAGGTCATCCTCAGGAACCCGTCCAGGACGCCGGAGATAAGGGATTACCTGCTGTCCAAAGGATTTACGCCATACGAGGCCGACATATTGTTCAAATACAGGTACATGGCTGACAAGGGCCTCAGCGGCATGGGGTGGCTCAGGGCAAAAAGCGGGGGCAGCACAAACACCGGCACGACACATGCCGACAGGAAATTCACCATAAGGCGCCTGGGGCCCGCAAAGATAAGGGAAAACGCCCAGCTAGGGATACTCGCCCTGGACATTGAGTGCGTGCCGCTCAGACACGGGACGGTCCCCATGGCTGAAAGAGATCCGATAGTGATGATCTCCCTTGTGTTCAGCAGCCCTTACAAGGGGCTTAACTCCATTGTCCTTGGGACAAAAAACGTTGACGGAATGCAGGCATTCGAATCAGAGGGTGAGATGCTGGCGGAGTTCGTTGATATCGTGAATGGTTTTGACCCGGATGTGCTGACAGGATACAACATTAACAACTTCGACCTGCCGTACATACTCGAAAGGATGGCCAAGACAGGCGTCAAGCCGGTGTTCGGCAGGTGCAGGCAGAAAGGGGTGTCCACAAGGAAGGTTGGGCTGAGGTACAAGGCATCGATATTCGGCAGGATCATAGTGGACAGTTATGAGATAATAAGGAAGGACTTCTCCCTGAAGCGGTATGACCTGGGCTCTGTGGCTGAGGCCCTGCTGAAGCAGAAGAAAGGTGACGTGAAACACTCTGAAATAGAGAAGCTCTGGCGGGGCGGGCGGGACGACCTGAAAAGGCTTGCAGATTATTGCAGGGTTGACTCCCAGCTTGCCATGGACCTTGTCGTCAGGCTGAACATCCTGGACAAGTACATAGCGCTGGCAAAGGTCAGCGGCGTCCTCCTGCAGGATACAATTGGCGCCGGCGAGACCACCAGGATCGAGAACTACCTCCTCAGGGAGTTCAACAAGGCTGGTTACGTCCTCCCATGCAAGCCCGACCAGAAGGATGTGAAGACAAGGGACATGCGGAGCGTCGAGGAGCTGAAAGGCGGGTACGTGATCGACCCGCAGAAGAAACTTCACTCTTCAGTCCTTGTGTTTGACTTCAGGGCAATGTATCCGTCCATCATAAGGACGTTCAACATATGCCCAACCACGGTTATTATCACCAACGGCATAGACGATCCAATAATTTCCCCGAGCGGCGCCAGGTTTGTGCCTAAAACGGTCAGGGAGGGTGTCCTGCCGAAGATACTGGAGAGGGTGATGAGGAAGAGGATGGCTGTCCAGAAGAAGCTGAAGGCTGCTGGCCTTGATCCGGAAAAGAAGCGCGTCCTGCACAGCGAGCAGTGGGCGCTGAAGATAATGGCCAACGCATTCTACGGCCATATAGGCTATTCAAGGGCAAGGATATACGACCTGGCCGTTGCCAACTCTATAACCGCATACGGCAGGGAGATGATACAGAAAACCAAGAAGATGATAGAGGAAGCATATGGCTACCCTGTCATTTATGGGGACACGGATTCCGTGATGGTGAAAGCCGATGCCGATTTGGAAAAGCTGCCCGAGCTGGGGAGCGAGATCGCGGCCCATATTACAAAGGAGCTGCCAGGCATAATGGAGCTGCAGTTTGAGAAGATATTCAAGAGGTTCCTGCCGCTCACCAAGAAGCGCTATTTTGCGCTCTGGGTTGCGAGGAACGCGGATGGAACTTGGCGGGACGGCATTGAAATGAAGGGTGTGGAAACAGTGAGGCGCGACTGGTGCGGCCTGGTTTCCGAGACCGTGAAGGAGGTTGTGGAGCTGATATTGAGGACAGAGGACACGAAGGAGGCTGTGAAGTATTTCAGGGGGCTGGCTGAGAAGCTTCTCAGTGGCGGAATACCTCTTCAGAAGCTGGTAATAACAAAGACCATAACCAAGCAGCCCGGCAGTTATGTGGGGATGCAGCCGCATGTTGAGCTTTTGAAGAAGATGCAGGCGAGAAGCCCGGCAGAGGCGCCTGGCATTGGAGACAGGGTAGGGTATGTGATAGTGAAGGGGACAGGGCTGGTTTCCAAGAGGGCTGAGGATCCGGCCTATGTTATTGAGAGGGGGCTGCAGGTTGACTCGAGGTACTACATAGAGAACCAGCTGTTGCCGCCACTGGAAAGGGTGTTCAATGTTCTTGGCATCAGCAAATCCGAACTGCTGGGCAATGGAAAGCAGCTGGGTGTCTTTGAGCGGCTGAAGGAATCTGCCAAGCAGCAGGCTGTTTTGATTGACGCCATCAGGCCAGAGGAATTCAATGGCTTCCTGTGCATTGAATGCAACAGGTTTTATGGCACAATGCCGCTGGCGGGTGGCTGTGATTGTGGGGGGGTTATTAAATTTTCCTCTTTAAAGGGGCCTGCTGAGAGTGTTATTACTAATTGAATATAAC
>JACQOB010000087.1 GCA_016202745.1 Candidatus Aenigmatarchaeota archaeon
GCTTATAAACATGAGAAACAATATTCTATTTGCATTATGGACCTAAAAATGGGTTTCGGGCTCAGGCAGGACCTTAGGCTTGCGCAGAGGCTGGAATTGAAGCTAGTGGCGAAGCTGCTTCCGCCTGCCGGATGGACGTTTAAGGAGCCCCCTCCGATAAAGGGGATCAAGAGGGAGGGGAGGCAGGCTTACGTGGAGATCGGAGAAAACGAGCTTCTTTCTTATGCCGAAGGCTGCAGGGGAATAGCTGAAGTAATAGCCAGCGAGCACCCCGATTACTTGCTCGTGTCCCTGAGGGGAGGCAAGCCTCCGGCAGATGTGGTTGACCATATGACTAAAGGAAAATATACTAAAGTTTATGCGAAGACCAGCTATTTCCTGAAGGGCCTTGGCGCTGAAATGGACATGGCTCTGAGAGCATGTCAAGATGAGGGGCGCATTGGAAAGGTGCTTATGGTTGATACTTCGGTCACGGGGACCAAGCTTTCGTGGTTCCTGCCTGAGATGCTGAGCAGCCTGTCGGGGAAGGTTGGCCATGACTTGGATTTTGTCACGGCAGTCCTTTGGCACGGCAGGGAAGGCTGGCATGAGGAAAGGACGGAAAGGTATGGCTGCATTACAAACAGGCAATACAACATAGGCGTCAGGAGCCTTATATGCGAGGACAACCCAACCCTTTTGGGGATGACATATGACAAGCGCAGGGATTCCCTGCTCAAGCGCGCTGAGGATGCAGTAGAAGACTATGAAATACACGCATACGACAGTCCGGAAAGGGCGTCGATACGGGTCATGGGCCTGGATGGAAAGGCGAATGAATACCATCTCGATGACAAGGCGGCTTCGACTGCCGGCCTATTCGTTGGGCTTGTAAGGGATTATGCCAACAGGCAGGGAGCCGTATGAAAATGCCCCTTGTGATCTCAACGGACATAGGGACTGACGTAGACGACGCAATAGCCGTCTATCTGGCTTCAAGGGATCCTGGCATAGACTTGAAAGCCGTATGGGTCACCAACGGGGATACTGACATCAGAGCGGGAATCGCAAGCAAACTACTGCGCCTGTGCGGAAGCAATGCAGGGGTGCTTAAGGGCGAGCCGAATCCCCTGGAACCTGGTTTACAGCCATACACGCACGGATATGAAAAGGACTTCCTTGATAGTGGTTGCGTTAACAACTTTGAAGGGGAAGGCATTGCACCGGTCAGGGAAATCCTGGATGAAAATGAAGGGGTGGTAATTGCAAGCATTGCGCCGATGACCAACATGGCCAGGCTACTAAGAGATTATCCTGAGTCACAAAATAAGCTGAAGAGGGTTTACATCATGGGATTCAGAATAGGCAACAATGAGCACAACGCTGGCCACGATCCCAGGGCTGCCAGGGAAGTGCTTGACTCTGACCTGAGGCTGACAATAGTGCCGGGCGAATTGTGCGACAGGTACAAAATGGAGGCCTCAGACCTCATTTACATGGCACCTGAAACCGACGCTCTTTTGTTCATTGGGGAGATGGCGCATGGGTGGCTGTTGTATAACAACATTAGAGCACTGGCCAATATCCCGAAAAGGCTGGACAGCATCCCAATGCTGACAGTGAAGTCGCTTGCTGCAAGGCCAATAATAGATGCCCTCAGGGAAAAAGCGGGCAAATACAAGAATCTGAAGGAGCTTGACGAATTCAATTTCCACCTAAACGCGCTTCTCACAGGTTATCCTGAATTCAGTCACGTGAAGGAAGATGTGGAGAAGGCAAGAATAAAGACGATCGCTGTGCACGATGCATACACTATCTTCTGCATGCTGCACCCTGAGCACACGGAGAGGGTTTACGCCACAGTAACCCTTGATAAGAACGGCGTAACTCACGTTGGAAATGGCGGCCGGCACGAGTATATCATAGGGCTGGACTATGGCAAGTTTCAGGATTTCCTTTATAGTGGTCTGGGAATCAAACCAGAATGATTTGTATGGATGATCATGCGTTTAATGAAGGTGCAGCTGGGTTATCAGGCACAGCAGAAAAACCATTTTACAAGAGGCCAATAGGCGAGCTTTTCAGGGAATATGTGATAGAACCGGTGAAAACTAAAGCCTATTGGGTTGATGTCTCAGGAGGTGTGGGGTTCTATACCCCAATCATGGGGTTCAATGAACTTGTATTTGGGGATATGACTATTGGGGAGATGGCCACATCAAGGGGTTTAATAGCATTGTACCACATGGCCGCGATGAGGCCCATCCTGAAATACAGGCGCTGGTATGCGGACAGGCTTGGGGCCGATGAGAGCAGCCCGCTCTGGAAGAAGTTCCTTGTTGACTCAAGCTGCACGTTCTCCATCCAGTCATGGACATACCCGCTGCTCTTGTGGATGGCAGGCAACACGCCGGAGAAGATAATGGATTCTTTGCCCTTTGGGTATGCCCTTGGGTCAGGCCTTGGAATCCCCTTCGGGTACGTGATAGACAAGTGGCGGGACCTGTGGGGGACTGAGCCGCCCACCCTGTATAAATAATGTATCTTAACACCTCTAGAGTGACAAAAATACCGAAAGGCTTATAAAGCTTTGCCTACTATTATATAGTACTCACTTTAACGTGGGTATGAAAATGTCCGGCTTGGACAGACAGGATAAAGCCGGACAGGTAAGATAAGGATGAAAATCACCGGGAACGAAAGCTTATATATCCAGTATCCAAAGATATAAGCGGTTCATCGAAAAGGAGTGAATACTACGGTTCGGCGATAACATCGCCGGTAAGCGTCCGATGAATTTAAATCGTTCTGAGGGTGAGGTGGAATGGTGGCATCAACGGAAGTGCTTGACACATTGAAGAGCATTGGATTAAACCTGTATGAAAGGAAGATTTTCGTATCATTGTTAGCCAAAGGCGTCGCCACGGCGGCGGAAGTGGCGGAGCTGGCAAACGTGCCCCGCTCCAGGTCATATGATATTCTCGAGAGCCTTGCCGAAAAGGGCTTTGTGATTGTCCAGCCATCCAAGCCCCTGAAATACGTGGCTTTGCAGCCCAGGGAGGCGCTGGAAAGGGTCAAGGAAACCATTACAAAGAAGCACGACACGATGGTGGACAGGATCGAAAAGATGAAGAAGTCCGCAATCCTGATAGAACTCGAGTCAATCTACAAGAAAGGCCTCAACCTTGTCGAGCCCTCCGAGCTCACGGGCACCCTCAAGGGCAAGCACATAATCGACAGGCAGCTCCAGAGCGTGTTCAAGCAGGCCAAGAAGAGGATAAACATCCTCACAACCGAGCAGGGCCTGAAGGAGCTTCACCTGAGGCATTACAGGGTTCTGAAGAAGATCACCAAGCGCGGGGTGAAACTCAGGATACTTGCGCCGCTGAAGGACGCTGAATCCTCAAGGGCCTTTGGGGAGATAGCCGAACTGAGGCACCTGAAGTCCCCGATGGGAAGGGTGGCGTTCATAGACAACGAGCACATGTTCCTGTCCCTGACGGATGACAAGGGAACGCACGAGACGCAGGACGTTGCCCTGTGGGCAAGCTCCCCGCATGTCGTGGAGAAGTTCGCGGAGCCCTACTTCAACCAGCTGTGGGCATCTTCAGGGGCGAAGTAAGCAGAATCTTGATCTTATGGATGCCTTTGATTTAATAGTGTCATCAGCATCTCTGGGAATAATATCATACAAGACTGCCAGATGGTTTAACAATAAGTACGGCCCTGAGGTGAGGCTGGAAACGCCCGGGGAATACAGGTCCAGGCTCAATAGAGAGATGCATGATTATGAATCAGACTTGAACAGAAGGGTGCAAGGGCGGCGCTGATCACCTTCCGGGTATTGACTTCGCCAGCTTCCTGGCCTTTTCAGCCCATCCGCCCCTCCTGTAGACTATCCTCTGCTCCTTCTGGTACCATCCAAAAGCCCTCTTGAGCAGGGGTGGCGTAAAGATGGTTGTCAGCAGGGCCATCACAACCACTGTGGAATATATCTCCTGGCCTATCACGCCGGCGTTGAGGCCTATCAATGCGACGATGATTGCAACCTCGCCGCGGGGCGCCATTCCCAGGCCGATGACCATGGATTCCCTTCCGCCTGTCCTGCAGGCCCTTGCCCCAATGCCGCATCCGACCAGCTTCGTTGTGAATGCAATTACAGTGACCACTATTATGAAAGGCATTATGGCCTGCAGTGCCGCAATTTCAAGGTCGAACAGGATCCCCACGGACACGAAGAATATAGCGGCGAAGACTATCTCAAGGTAGCGTGCGCCCTCCCTGAAGGCGGGCAGCTTGACATTTTCCAGGCTCACCCCTGCGATGAATGCGCCCACCACCGCCGAAAGCCCTATGAATTCCGCGATTGCGCTGTAGAGGAACGCAATCGCCACAGCCAGAATGAATATCATCTCGCTGGTGCCCTTTTTCCTGGCCACCGCATCCATTTTCAGGAAGGCCTTTGAAATGTAGCCCCCGGTGAACCCGCCCACCGCGAGGAAAACCACGGCGATCCCGACCTTGGTGGCGATCCCTGGCATGGAGATTGCATTGGCAGCCAGCTCGGTCGTCAGCGACAGCGCAAGCAGCCCGAGTATGTCATCAACAACAGCGGCGCCTATGATGGTTTTCGCCGCCCTCGAATCCAGCACCTTCATTTCGCGGAGGACGTTTGCCGTTATCGCGATGCTAGTGGCCGTAAGGGCCGTACCCACAAACACAGAGCTGATGAAATCATAGTTGAACGCGCTCGCGATGGCAAATCCCCCTATCCATGGGACTACAACGCCAAAAAGCGCTATCAGGAATGAGCGCATGTTGTAGATCTCCTTGAACCTCATCTCCATGCCTATGGCGAAAAGCAGGAATATCGCGCCGAACTGGGCAAGCACCCCTATTATGTCCGTGTAGGTCACCAGCCCGAGTATTGTTGGCCCTATCAGCACCCCCAGCAGGATCTCAGTAATGACTATATTTTGGCCTATCCTTGTGGTGATGAAATAGCCCATGAAGGCCACGAAAAGCATTATGCTTATCTGGAATTCTGTCGCAAACAGGGATTCAGCGCCCACCATGCGTATTATTTTATAGTATCCTGTATTTATACCGGGAAACCTTCCTGTGAAGAAATATAAGGCACAACATATACATTATAACATGCTGCTGGATATTCCTGATTTGGCAGAATGGTTACATGATAACGCTTACTACTTTCAAGGGCGGGCTGGAATTCAGGCAGATTCTCATAGACCAGGTGCCGGATTTCATAAGCGCAGATGAGCTCACATGGATAAACTGCGCGGGGCTGTCAAACCAGGACATAGAGAAGATACTCAAGGACGCCAAGGAAATACCGGATTTTCTCCTGGAAGACTGCACAACCAAGCAGAGGCCGAAGATACAGGACTACGAGGACTGCACGTCAATCATATTCAAGATAATGGTGAACAAGACAAAGCCGCTGAGGTCTGCCCAGCTTAACCTGATTTTCGGCGAGAAGTACGTGCTGTCCATAATAAAGGACGAAGTCGAAATGATGAAGACAATACAGTCCAACATCAGCAAGAACATAAACAAGATAAACAAGCTTGGCGTTGGGCACCTTGTCTACCTTTTCCTTGATTCCATTGTCGACAGCTATTACCCAATCATTGAAAAGATAGATGTGGAGATTGAGAGGATGGAAGGGGAGATAATAAAAAACATCAGCCCCAAGACCGCGCACAGGATAATATTAATGAAGAAGGACGTGATGAGGATCAGGAGGAACATAGTCCCCGAGAAGGAAATCCTCAGGGCCCTCAGCAGGGACAAGTTCGATTTCGTCAAGGAGGACGTGATGCTGTACTTCAGGGACACCTACACGGACCTGCTCTCGCTGGGGGACAGCATAGACAGCCAGAGGGAGATGCTCTCCGGCCTGATGGAGATATACCTGTCCACCATGTCCAACAACCTCAACAATGTCATGAAGAAGCTCACCCTTGTGACGTCGCTTATCCTCGTGCCCAGCTTCATCGCCGGCATCTACGGCATGAACATAGCCCTGCCGCTGGAGGACAGGCCGGACGCGTTCTATTTCATATTCGTGATCATCCTTGTCGCCGTCCTCGCCACTGTCTGGGTCTTCAGGAAGAGGGAGTGGCTGTAACCGCTTCTTTTACAGGAGGCCAAGGCCTTCCTCAAAGAAGCGGTTGAGCAAGAAAATATGAACTGTTAGGAAATTATATTGGCTAACTGTTATAACTGGACGCTGTAGAACTCAGATCTAGAATATCCTACTTCTTTGCCTTCTTCCTCGGCTTCGCGA
>JACQOB010000072.1 GCA_016202745.1 Candidatus Aenigmatarchaeota archaeon
GGATCTTATTTGTGCATGGGGCAGGTTTCGCTCCCCGTGTAATAGTTGGTGGTGGGGAGAAAAGAATGAGTATCCCCTCTTCGCCACCAGTCACAGACTGGTGGAAATCTCATTTATAATGCAGATTGAAAATATAATGGGTTGACGCATATGGGAGCCGTAACACTGGAACAGGTTAACAGGAATGTCATGGCCATAAAGCAGGAACTCGATGTGATAAGGGCTTACACTGAAGAAGAGAACATGGAGCTGTCAGGGGAAACCAAGAAGCAGATAGAAGAATCAAGAAAGAGGCCTCTTTCTGAGATGATACCATACAAAGAAATTGAAAAGAAATTCTTACGAGCATCGAGACCGGGCATAAGCTTATAAGCTTTCAATCGCTCTCAAATCCGCTTAAAAAACTAATTTCCAAGGCATAACCAGGGAGGGAGTGGTATGAGGATTGGAAGGCTATACCAGACCCTTGCCGCAGGGGCTATCGCAATAATGGCCACGTGCCCCTGCATCAGCAACCTGATAAGAGACAGTTCCTACAGGGAGCCAGCGCCGTATCAAGTGGCGACGGCAGATCCGGCGACGGCAGCCGCAGCTGGCTGCAGCCAGGATGCAAGCGAAGACAGCGGTCCAAGTTCTTCAGGCGGCCCTGAATACAGCAGGGCAAGGCGCGCACCTGCCATCTCGGAGCACCGGGACCACCCGCACGAGTACGTAATGCTGGTGAGGAACAGGCCAAGGAGGCTCACGAAGGAGGAGATGGAGGAGATAAGCAGGCGCCTCAGGAAGATCTCGCGACCGAGAAGCCGGCTGGCAGACGCGCTTGAGGTGGAACCGCGCATGCTGGGCCGCTACATAGATGGCGGCATGGAAATGGACGACGAGCTGCGGGAGAGGATGTACCGCACCCTTGGGATGGGCAACCCGAGCTTTGACAAACTTGCAAGGCAGCGCAGCGCATGAGGCAAGGCCCTGCTGGGGAGCAAGGCGATCGCTGGCAGCAGCAGCTATACGCTGCGTCACCTTACAATGTGCTTCAGGTTCATCATCAGGAACGCCGCGAAGAATATGGCCGACACGGCAATTGTCACATAAAGCATCTCCCTGCTGTTCGCGAACCCGAAGGGTATTGGCCCGATGAAGCCGCCAACGCCGAAATGGACATTGGATTCGCTCTTCTGGCCCGATGCGAGGGTGCCGATAACAATAAGCATGATGCCCAGCAGGACTACTGTAATGCCCGCGGGCACCAGGAAATCACTCATTTTTATATATATTGCTTTTGGGTCTTAAATATCAGCCTCCAGCTGGACTGTCTTCTCCCTTGACCGGAGGCCACGGACTATCCTGATAGCGCTCTTCCTTACCCTGAAATGCCTGGCCAGCGCTTCAATGAGGGCCTTGTTGGCCCTCCCATCAGCGGCAGGGGCGCGCAGGTAGACCCTCAGGGCATTCCCGTCCAGGGAAACAAGGTCCTTCTTCGCGTTCGGGATTACTTTCACGGTGACTGTTTTCATGCAATCAGCATATTGATACGGCAGTCATGAGCTTAAAAAACTTGGCTGCCATATTCGGATATATGGCCAACGACATAATCCGCCTCCACTCAGAGGCGATAGAGCTGCTCGACTATTACAATGCCTCGGAGGAGGCCTACGAAGGCTTCTGCAATAATGGGGATATCGACAGGATAACAGGCCTTCTTTCCGACAGGGAAAGGGCTGAACTGGAATCGCTGCTTTCGCAGTTCGTCAGGGTGGGGAAGGCTGTCATTAGTGATGAGGGAATAGAGTTTGAGCCTGTGGGCTACTTGAGGGGGAGGGAGGATTTTGAAATGGAAATTGTTGACAGCATAAAGGGGGACACGGTGAATTTTTTCCCCACATACGCGCATGTGGATACTATCTGCAGCGGCCAATACAATGACAAACCGGTATTGATTTACCCCAAATTCACCGGCGACGATTCCAGGAGAATCGCCACAGACTGGAGGGTGTCAGACTTGAGTGACGAGACGGACGGCCTCCATTTCTGGTCCGTTGATGTTAACATGTTTGAGCCAAGGGCGCTGCTGAACGGCCCAAACAAGAGGCGGATTTACGTAACTGTCAAAGACGCCAAGGAAGCTGGAGAGGCAATATGCCGGCTCAAAGTGCAGCTGACTGAAAACCTCATAATCAATTACCGGTCACCCATAATGCACGGCATAAGCCGCCTTCTGGGCGCCGGGTACAATGCCATCTCCAGGGAGAACAGGGAGAATAGGTTTGCAGCCAGCGCCGATGAGCGGGCAATTAAGGCTATGATAGGGAAGCGGTATTAGTAGCCGCACATAAGCTTAAGAAGCTTGGCTTGTTATTAGGATATTATGCCCCATGAACAACTTATAGAATTATACAAAGAAGCA
>JACQOB010000071.1 GCA_016202745.1 Candidatus Aenigmatarchaeota archaeon
AACCAAGGGAAGCCGAGAGCCAAGAAACAGGATTCGCAAACGCTACTGCACAGGTATCTAACCAATTAACAGGCGAGCCGTAATACCGCCGGTCTGTGACCGGCGGATAGGCGAGCTAACCGAGGAATCAAGGATTTATATCCTCCCCCCTAAGCCGAATTCGCCGCTTTCAAATGCAACTCCCCTGCCCTTCAGTTGTCCGTCAATTAGGGGGAACTCTCCTTCATTTCCACGTGGCAATATGCACACATAGTATTCAGCCATATGACTCCTCCTTTAGCACAATAACAGCAGGTAAGATTTATAAACTTAAATAGAATACCACCCATAGATAACAAATTACTCAAACAGCCCCTTCACGAACTTCCTCGGCTCAAACCTCTCTATGTCCTCGTATTCCTGCCCTGTGCCCAGGAACAGGATTGGCTTCTTTATCGCATAGCAGACTGAGAATATTGCGCCACCCTTTGGGTTGACATCAACCTTTGTCAGCACCACCGCGTCCACGCCTATGGACTCGTTAAACCGCCTGGCCTGCTCCACGGCGTCATTCCCCGTGATGCTGTCAATGACAAGCACCTTCAGGTCAGGCTTGTTCACCCTGATGACCTTCTTCAGCTCGTCCAGCAGGTTCGCGTCCACATGCGTCCTTCCCGCCGTATCCGCCAGCACGACATCGTTGCGCCTGCTTTCCGCGGACTTTATGGCGTCGAAGATGACCGCCGCCGAATCCGCGCCGTAATCATGCTTAACCACGCGCACGCCAACCTTCTTTCCATGGTGCTCCAGCTGCTCGATGCTCGCGGCGCGGAAGGTGTCGCCCGCAGCCATGACAGGAGAGAAGCCATGCTTCTTGAGATGGTGCGCAATCTTCGCTATTGATGTCGTCTTGCCGGAGCCATTGAACCCGAGGAAAACCATTGTGAGGGGCTTCCCCTCTTTCCTCTTCTGCCTTATTGCTTCCTCAAGGTTTATCCTGCCCTGGTCCAGGACAGCCAAAAGGCTGCTTTCCAGGGCCTCCTTTATGGCTTCTTCGGCCTTGAACCTGCCCACGGATTTCCTTGCCAGCTCCTCCTTGAGCTTCCCCCTGAGGAAATCCGCCACCTCCAGCGCAATGTTGGCCTCCAGCAGGCCAGATTCGCTTTCGTTGAAGAAGCTGTCTACGTCCTGGCCCGACAGTTGCCTTTCCGTTATCCTTGAAATGAGGCCCTTCTTCGGTTTCTTCACCGCCCTGGTTTCCGGTTCAGCCCCTTCTTCTATCTCCCTGTGCACCCCTTTAAGGACAGCTGGGGGCTCCTGTTCGTGCCTCTCCTCCACCTCAGCCTCTATTATCTCCTCGTCAGCCTTTGCTTCCACTGCCTCAAGAGCCTGCGTTTCCTCCTTCTCCTCTGCCTTCCTGGCAAGCTTCTTGACGCTTTCAGAGAGCTTCTTCTTCAGGAAGTCGAACATAGATACCAATTGGCTTATATGTTTTAAATGGAAATATTCATCATGGCAGAAAGATACCAGGCAATTTCATTTGATACCTCGCAAATTGATGCGGATATCGATGCAGGAAAGAAAGATGGCAGTCAATTAATAGAATTACAAAAAAGGTACTTGAATAGGCTAGTGGAGGAGGGATTTGAGGTCCTGGTTGACGGCTGCACAATGATAGCGGGTTTCCCGCCTTCAATTCTGGTGGGCGGTGACAGGTCAAGGCCAATAAAGGACAGGGCTTACGAAATTGCAGATGAGCTTGGTTTAGGCCCCTATGTAGGGAGTGGGGATTTCTATACACTGCATAAATTGCCACAGGCAAAAAACCGATTAATTTAAGGATTTGCACCTGACTTGTACCACCCGACCATCTCTTTTATCCCTTCTTCAATAGGCATTCTGGGTGAAAAACCAAGCTCTTTCCTCGCCTTTTCAATCCTGTATTCCCTGTTGAGGATGAAGGCGTCCATGTCTTTCCCCTTCCCTTTGAGGCCCGCCAGAAGCTTTACCAGCCACACAGGCCAGAATTTCGGTTCTATCCCTATTTCACTGGCCAGCATGTTTGCAAGATTAATGAAGGGAATGTTCTCATTTCCTGCAATATTATAAACACCCTTGCCTTTCTCCAGGCCAATAATGAAAGCCCTGGAAACGTCGGAAACATGTATCAGGTTTGTATTCGTATTGGCTTTTGGTATCGGGAAGCCCTTCCCGAAGAACTTCATTATCTTCCACCAGATGGGGCTGCCAACGCCATACACAACGCTTATCCTGTTGCATACGGAAGGGATGCCTGACTCCAGTACAGCAGTTTCAGCCGCAAGCTTTGACTGGCCGTAGAAATTCCTTGGGCGGGCAGGCGTTGCTTCGTCAGCCACGCCCTTTGTTGAGCCGTAAACTGAGACAGAGGAGGAGAAGATGAATTTGCTGGCGTTCTTCGAGGCTTCAAGAAGATTTTTTGTGCCCTGTAAATTGATCCTGAATAGTTCCTCCCTTGGCATTGTATAAGAAATAACGCCGGCAAGATGGATTATTGTCCCTGCGTCTTTTACCGCCTTTCTTATTGATTCTTTATCCAGGATATCGCCTTTAACGGCTTCTATCTTAGGAAACATCTTTCTGGCTTTTTCTATATCCCGGCAAAGAAGCCTTGCAGGGTAGCCTTCATTCAGGAGGTCCCTGACAAGGTTCTGCCCTATGAACCCCGTGCCTCCCGTGACAAGTATCATCCTTTGGAATTGGATCAAAGACTTTTAAAGCGTTGTTATAATACTTTAGGACTGAAGGGGTATTGTATGGAAATCGGGAAAGTGGAGCGCTACATAAATGACAAGACAGCCAGCGGCAAGGGAGCCTTCATGGGCCTAATAGATCCTGACAAGCAGGCTCCTGAAAAGGCCCTGCAGCTTGCAAGGAACCTGGAGGCCGGAGGAGCGGATGTCATAATGCTCGGGGGTTCGATAGGCGTCCAGGGCCCGGTGCTTGAGCACACAGCAAAACTGATCAAGAATGCGGTGAAGCTGCCGCTGCACATTTTCCCCGGCAACGTGGGCAACGTGACCTATTACGCCGACTCAATATATTTCATGTCGCTCCTGAACAGCAAGAATGCCTACTGGATAACAGGCGCGCAGACCCTTGGCGCGCCTGTCATAAAACACAGCAAGATCGAGCCCATACCGACAGCATACCTGGTCTTTGAGCCGGGGGAGACGGTGGGCAGGGTCGGGGATGCAAACCTTCTCCCAAGGGACAAGCCCGACTTGGCCGTGGCTTATTCCCTGGCTGCCCAGTACCTTGGCATGAGGTTTGTCATACTCGAGTCAGGCAGCGGGGCGCCCGAGCCCGTTCCAACGGAAATAGTGAAAGCAGTCAGGCATGCGACAGGCCTGAAGATCGTCGTGGCCGGCGGGGTGAAAACCCCTGAGCAGGCAAGGGAGCTTGTGAAGGCCGGCGCAAACTGCATCCACATCGGCACGAAGATAGAGGACGGCAATGTCGAGAGGATAAGGGCATTCTCAAGGGCGATACACATGGAAGAGGAATGATTTATCTGGCAGCCTTTCTTGAAAATGATTTTATCTGCTTCAGGCTGAAAGGCTTCCTGAAAATGTTGTTTCTCCTCTCAACCGCAGCAAGAAAAGATATCAGACCTCTCATGAACACAGATTGGTTTTCCCATTTAAATGGCTGTGGATAGGGGCGTTCCGGTAGGGCCGGTATAGAGCAGGACAGGGCTTCGCCCCATTATCAGTCCCAGCTCCTTAAAGCGCAGTAGTCCACGAATTTCTGGGAGGGCATTATTATCACATTGTTTTCAAACAGCGTTGGGTAAACAAACCCCCCTATCTTGGCGAGGCTGGTGCCGAATACAGGCCCTTCGTCCACCATTCCCGTCCTGTATGTGCCTCTCTTCTCAACGGCTTCCAAGAATTGTGCTGCATTACTTATGTGCGGAGCATCAAGCTTCGAACCATTTATGATCCACGGCTGCCACAGGTCCTTGTTCGCACTAGAGTATAAAATAGCACTAAGCGTGTTCTCGGCTTCCGTAACGTTTAGCGGCGACCCCATCGTGAAATGAAACAAGTCCGTCAATGAGCCATTAGCGATTCCAGCCTTTCTTTCCCCCAGGATTTCCCCCAGCGGATATTGGGCGTTTATTCTTGCTAAATAAGCGTCGCTATACGTGCCTTCCCGCAAGGCTGCGTCTCTTCCTACCAATTCCCTCGGAATCTTGCTATAGCGAGGTTCTGTCATATTCATCCCTCCACCTTTAATATGGTCTATTGGTATATAAAGCTTTCTATATGTAACTATCAAGTAACTACTATAAAATCGAAGCTCCATGGTACGTGTTTAGCTGCTTAGGAGGCTTATTGGCGGTGCATATCTGTTTTGGATTATGGTTTTCCTGCCAAAATTCATGGGAAAACACCCAAAGGCTCATCTGTCTAGAAACTCGCAGGAGTACCTCTCCCCCCTGGGGTTTATGTAAACCTTTTCCCCGCGCAATGCGGGGCACGTGGGGGAATCTATGCCCATCCCATAAGTGGCCTGCAGGGCAGGGCAGTTATTGGGTGCCAGGAGCGGGGAATAAACATCTGCGCCGGCCATCCTTTCCTTGAGCAGGGAGGTGCGCAATTCCTCTATTTCCTTCCTGTTAAGCAGCCGGAGCTTCCTCCCGCTGCCCACGGGGAAGACGAGGTTCACCCTCAGCGGAACATGCATTTCCCTGGACAATCCTATCAATCCCGGGACATCGCCAAGGTTGTCCTTGTATATGGCAGAGGAAATGAGCGTGGCATAGTGGCCTTTCAGTTCGCCCAGGTTTGCAATCGCAGCGTCAAACTCGTCAAACCTTGCTATCTCCGCGTACTTCTCCCTTGTTGAGGCAGGAATATTTACCTGGACCGTCACACGGTCCTTATTATCCAGCCCCAGGAATTCCCCCGGAATGTGGGTTGCATTAGTCGCTATATGAACATCTTTCCCCTTTTCAGTCAGGTATTGAAGGAAATCAAGGAAGTTCTCATGGAAGAAGGGCTCCCCGCCTCCTATTTGAAAGCTTTCCGCGTCCTTGAACTCATCGGCTATAGCCTTCATGCTTTCCAGGTCAAGCTTTCCGCCTGAGTCCCTGTAGCAAAACCTGCACGCAATGTTGCAGTATGTATTGATGTCAATGTTTACTAGCATAGTTATCCTTGCACCGTAATGATATCCTTAAGCATGCCGCTTACGTTCCTGTTGTAAGTTTCCCCTATCTCTATCAGGTATATCGCTACCGCATTCTTATAGGCAATATTAAGTTTAGGGGTGTAGGCTACAGACGCTGCCCATAGCCTGTATTTATCTAGCAGCCCATCCAGGTATCCTGCCTTGGAAAACGCATCGCGTGACATGCAACCGATGTCAGGCCCTGCGGTGAAAATCTGTTTTACCATCTCCGGCTTCCCGTCATGCTCCCTGGATGATGCCATATAGTTTTTCGCAATCCCAAGAAATCCCTGGAAGTCACTGTCAGATATGCACATCTCCTGGTCGGCTTTGATCGTGTTTGCCAATGATCCGAGTTCCGCAGTGCTGTATTGAAT
>JACQOB010000073.1 GCA_016202745.1 Candidatus Aenigmatarchaeota archaeon
AACCAAGGGAAGCCGAGAGCCAAGAAACAGGATTCGCAAACGCTACTGCACAGGTATCTAACCAATTAACAGGCGAGCCGTAATACCGCCGGTCTGTGACCGGCGGATAGGCGAGCTAACCGAGGAATCAAGGATTTATATATCTGTGGTATTCCAACAACACCACAGCTTATATGCTTTCAAAAGAAATATCTACCATGCCGCTGGAAATACTCGGGAAAATGGGCCTTTCAAAGGGCGAGATAAAGGTCTATTCCGCACTGCTTGACATGGGGCTGGCCCCGGTGAACAGGATTCATGAGGAAACGGGCATCGAAAGACGGAACATCTATGACATCCTGAACAAGCTGATAGAGCGCGGCCTGATATCGTACATAACGGAAAACAAGAAGAGGCTCTTCCAGGCCAGCCACCCGAACAAGATACTGGGGTACATAGAGGAAAAAAAACACGACCTTGACAGGACAAGGAGGGACGTGGAGAAGGAGATGCCTTCCATAATGGAAAGGTTTAACTCAAGGCGGCCAGAGATAAACGCCGAGATATTCCGCGGCACGGAGGGGGTGAAGGCGGTGTGGGAAGACATGCTGAATTACAAGGCAATATACTGGGTGGGATCCGGCCGGTATGTCCCCAAGAGGCTGCCCAGTTTCTTTGCAAGCTGGGACAGAAAAAGAGTAAAGCTGAAGGTAAGGATGTTCAACATGCTAAGGCGTGAGCTGAGAAACAGGACAAAAGTCTATCAGCTGGAGAGCGTGAAATTCCTTCCGAAGGAATTCAGCGTTAACCCTGGAGTTATTTGCATATATGGGAACAAGGTTGTCAATTTTTTATATGGTGATAATTTCTTTGGTTTTGTAATAGAGAACAGGGAGATAGCTGAGAACTACAGGCGCTACCACAAGTACATCTGGGACAATGTGGCGAAATAGAACGCAATAAACATATTTAAGCACAAAACAGAAAAGAGTGAGTAACTGATTCCTATGATGATTCCAATCCGCTGCATGACCTGCGGGAAGCCTGTCGGCCACCTGTGGGAGGCGTACCAGAAGGAAGCGAAGTCGCTTGGCTCCAAGGAGGCCCTGGACAAGCTGGGGCTGGAGCGCTACTGCTGCCGCGCGCTTTTCATATCGCATGTGGACCTGATCCCGAGGGTGGGCCAGTTCAGGAAATAGATTTATCAGTTCCTGGGCCAGAGGATTTCTTCACGGCAGATGCGGAGAAGCTGTATGTTCTTATGGAAATTGGATGTCTGCATTCCTATCCAACCTGCCTTTATCCGGGGAATAAAAAAGCCAGAATTCCAGGCAAGGAGCGCCATCGCTAAGTGGATGTGACAGGAAATAATCTGACTGCGTTGCATCTGTCCTGATTTTCCGGCCACTCGGAATTTTCCCAATATAGGCAATTGAATGGAATTCCCGATCAGGATGTGTAGGGAGACTTGCCACACACTGATTCACAATATATACACCTATCTTTTCGCCTGCATAATGCACATCCCATTGCTGGATCGCTCTTTCCGTCATGTGCGGACCCCTGGCTTCAAGTGATCCCTCTCCCAGTTCTGACAGATATCGGCTGAAATCCTTGGCTCCTGGCAACTTGAATTCCGGCATATTAGCCTCTATTGAGAATTAACTATAAAACATCAAACCCGCCCGGTTTCTTCAGTATCCCGAAATCGGGGAAAGGTATGGTGAAATACCTGTCCTGCCTTAGGAAGCGGCCTTGCTCTTCAGCTGAATACACTGTCCAGTCTTCCGTATGGATTTCCCTGTCCCTGCAATTCGCGTAAGTAAGTTTCACAATATTCGTGGGCCTGCAATTCCTGTCCTTCCCTGAAAAGCCGGGTATCTCCCCCTCATATATGCGGGTAAAATCATTCACCCCGGGCCTCCCGACGCCAATGACTTTGTATTTGCCAACCCTGCGGCCGTCCACGAAAATCCTGTATTCAGCCCCGACTTCGCCGTCTGACTTTGAGTAAAGCAACACGGGCCCCTTGGTAGTTACTGAAGCGTCTTTTCCATACGCCTTCAGGAATCTTGATTTGAGCCAGACTGCGAACTCAGGGTCAGGCAAATGGAATACATAGCCGCCTTCAGGCTGCCTCACCTCTTCGAGATCTTCAGGCGCAATGCCAATCTCATCGGCATTGAACATCCTCAGGAATTCCTCTTCCGTAAGCAGCTCTTCCGGCATAATAACACCATTTGATTATACTCCGGCTATAGATAAATAGTATCAGGTTCGATCTCCATGGTTGGATAGTTTTTAAGCGTCGTAAGCGCCATGTCTGCTATTTCCATAGCCTAATGCCACACGTATCTCAGCTCTTCCGTAGTGCGCCTGTCATTGATTGCACCATAAACCTCATTCATGCCAATTCACCCCTCCCTTCACAAGAGCGTATAGTCCACCCTCATTGCAGGGAACTTGATGTCCAGGTGCGTGTCCAGCCTTTTCGCATGCGGCAGGATCGTCATCTCATGCACGCCGTCCACTGTCCTCGCATCCTCATTGCCGTAGACCAGCACAATTTTCCCGCCGCCATCAGCCAGGAGCCCTCCAGTATCGCCGTATCCCCTTTCATAATCAGCCTCCCCTGGCCTGAACTGCACCCTGTAGTATTTCCCAACCGCATCATCGCCAAGCCTTACATTGTAGACTTCGCCCCGTTCACCATCAGGTTTTGTATAAAGTTCTATGGGTGGGTCAACAGTCAATACAGCTCCAGGCTTGAGCCTTTGCACCCTGGCCTGCAGCCATTCGGCAAAGCCTTCAGCGCCCGGAAGGGTGAATTTTGGAGCAGATTCCACTTCACCTTCTAATCGGATCATAGAAACGTCATATAGCCCTTTACCCGTGTCTCCACCCAATTGCCCTGCAATACCTGCAGATCTTAGTTCTTCAGCCATATTACCACCCAATACAAATAATGGACTTATGGGTATATAAAGCTTTCCATATGTAACTACTCTCTAATGACTAAATTCTGATTCTCTATACGCCTCAAATGAGCCAACAAATCCCTTGAGGTTATCCCTGTACGTTTCCACGGCCTTTCTCGCACAGCGTTCCATATGCCCGCCTGCGGTGAAATATCCCCTCAGGAAATTTCTCACGCTGCCCCGCAGTCCCCTTTCTTGAGGGTCCCCATCCATACCCCGAAGCGTTTCGTCCAGTTCATGTATCCGGATCTTCAAATGGCTTATGCACTGGTCCAGCTCCTCGCCTGTAATGCCGTTTCTAATCATATGGCAAAACGCCAGTCCTACATCGCGATAATACTGTTCGTAGCCATGCACCAGGCCTTCCGCCCTTTCAGCGCCTCTGCTATGGTAAGTGATATCCTCACCCATCATCCTGCCAAATTCTTCCTTTGTAATGGGTCTCACAGCATACATCATACATCATTACACCTTGATTTCCAGGGTTGCAGCTCAGAAGCCTGCACCACCCTGTCACGATAGGCGCTCCCAACATCCCCAAAAAGCCTCTCCACCAATGGGCCATAATTTGCATTCATTTTTACCTTCACCAAGAGGGGCGATAAGATCACATTGCTGTAGTAGGAGCCATCATACCCGATATCCGCAGGCAATTCATTCCATTTCATGCGCGAATCAGCCGCAAGCTCATAATCTCCCGCCATCAGCCCGCCGTTAATTGAAAAGCCGATGTTTTGGGGATACCAGTGTGGCGGCCTTCGCAGGTTGAGTCGCGCCGTGCGTTCAAACGCATCAAAAAACCGCCCGGTCCCGTAGAACCATTCGTGGCCCATCTTTCCCTGCAAGGTGTCATGCGCAAAATGGGCATCCCTAGGAAACTTATGGAGGGGCTCCTCTACCTTCCACTTAAGGCTCCAGTACAGCCTTTCAACTGCCTGCTGCGTGGGTTTGCCGGGTTCGTGCAAATATGACTCCCCAAGCTCTACAAGCCGCTTTTTGTGAGATTCCAACGTGGCCTGTAGGTCGCCGCCCACAGCCGAACCGTTTTCGCGCATGATTCTCTCTGCCAGGGCAGCATTATAAGAAAACATCATGACCAAACTGACGGTCCTGCAGCGATACATGAATTCCCTGAACCTATCAGCCAAATCCGTAAACACAGCCTGCTTCACCTGGATAATTTCGTTATGCGGGCTGTTGCCCTCGTTTTCAGTCCATGCCGTACTCAGCCCTTCCTTGTACCTCGAAAACAGCTCTACTTTCTGGAGCGGCGATATGTAAATCTCCTTAGCCTCGGATTCCCCCGGAAGAGACGCGCTCAGGCCTAGGGCGACACGCGTATTAGTTACAACACCCCTGCCACCCGCCGTCTCTCCTTCCATGTAGTCTTCGCCCATGTGATTAA
Source organism: Candidatus Aenigmatarchaeota archaeon (assembly GCA_016202745.1). GTDB lineage: Archaea > Aenigmatarchaeota > Aenigmatarchaeia > QMZP01 > QMZP01 > JACQIG01. The sequence goes on from JACQOB010000073.1 coordinate 4,363, forward strand.
ATATGGCCTAAATGCTTATAAAGCTTTCTCTATTAGTCACTCTACAATAGTTAATTTACTGCTTATCCAGGTCTTCCCTTGACAGGATCCCCACCGGAGACCTTATGTTGTCCTTCTGCATGCAGATGAGGAACTTCACCCCTGCCCTCCTGGCCACTGCCTCCAGGTCCGCGTCCACCCTGCCGTCAAAGACGACAGCAAACGGCTTCTCCATTGTCCTTATGGTGTTCGCAAGCTCCGATACAGGCACCTTGCCGAGAAGTTCCCCCTGCTCGTTGAATATGCACGCAGCCCTCGTGCCGACAATATCCTCCAAAGCCGACTTGAAAAGGTCCCGCTGCTCAGGCTTTATCCTGGGCGTCCTCGCAACCTCCGGCTCGAAGCGCCTGGCAGGATACATGCTTTCACCGGTCCCGCTGTCAGCCGGCATGTAGCCGGGCCTGCCTTCCCGCTCAAACCTGTCCCTCCTGTCGCCGCCAAACGCCCGCCTCGCCCTTGATGGCCCAAACCCGAACCTGCCTTCCCTCCTGCCGCGCCTTTCTGGCCTGTCGGATTTGAACGGCCTTTCCTCGGACTTGTACTTCTCAATGGGAACCTTGTCCCTCAGCGCCTTGAAGATCTCCTTCTTGGCCAGCTCCTCCACTTCCCTTCCAATGGGCGCCACGGCCACGAAATCAATCTCTCCTTTCTGCAACATTTCCTTGATTATGAGCTGTCCACCCCTGTCGCCGTCCACAAATATGGTCACTATCTTCTCCCTTGTCAGGTCAGCAACAACCTGCGGCACGGAGGTCCCCTCTATGGCTATCACGTTCTTCACGCCGTTCTTGAGAAGGTTGAGCACGTCGGCCCTGCCCTCGACAACAACTATCTCCTCTGACTCAGCTATCCCGGGGCCTGCCGGCACGCCGTTGTAATCCGTAATCTCGTCGACACGGATGGATTCCTTTATCTGCTCGGATATCTCATCTGAAGCGGCGCCCCCGGTGTCCATCAGCGTCTTCAGTATGTCCTTGGCCTTCTCAACAACAAACTGGCGTTTCACTGACCTGGTGTCCTCCACCCCGACGAGCTTTATCTCAGCTGTGCACGGCCCCACCCTGTCAATTGTCTCCAGCGTGGCGGCTATCAGCGATGTCTCCGCAGAATCAAGAGAGGATGGTATTATAACCTCCCCCTCGGAGTTGCCCTCCACTGGCTTAATGTTGACCTCAATCCTTCCTATGCGGCCTGTCCTCTGCAGCTCCCTCAGGTCCAGGTCAGGCCCTAACAAGCCTTCTGTTTGGCCGAATAACGCCCCTATGACGTCAGGTTTTTCCACTATTCCCTTGGCCTTTATTGTGGCCCTTATTATGTACTTTATCGATGTCGGCGCCAATTTCGCCATGACTATCACCCTTTAATGTATAAGCAAATCCCTTAACTTGCCTGCCGGCTTCAGTACCTGCCGGCGATGTTATCGCCGGATATACCGTTTTCGATTGATTCAAGCCGGACCTTTTAAAGTCTTCTATCTTCCCTTTTCCGTATTGCATAAGCATACCTCTCAGCCTGCTGTCAACAGGGACGCGGTGCAGCTCAAGCAGGCGCTTAAGCCTGGCTGCGATTGCACGGCCCTTGCTGTCGAAATCGGTAAGTATAACGACTTTTGACGCACCGTTATTGCCTGCTATTAGTTCCACAACGGTGATTAAAGGTTTGCCGCTTATCCTTACTATTTTATTTAAACCCAGGGTTTTTAAAGCCCTCTCATCCCTAATCCCCTCGACAATCAGCGTCCTGCCATCGAGCTCCCCGAGGAGGGCCATGAAGTCTTCCTCATCCCTTTCCACGCTCTTATAAGCCATACGACCGCCTGCTAAAGCTGTATTTTCCTTTCAGGCCCCTTAGTCTTACTGATAAGTCCAATGACGCGCAATGCATTGTAAAGAAGCCCGCTTTCTGGATTAAGGCAATCATACATGTGGCTATGCCTTATTGCCCCTCCCTCATCTCTATAAGTCTTCATCCAGAAGCTGGCTATGCCCCCTTCCTCGCAGGCGTCACATTTAACATACATGCTAACGCATCACATCAACTATATCCTTCTCTGTTATGATGCCCACAAGCTCCCTGGCCGTGTTAACTACAGGGAGGCAGTTCACCCCATGGCTGGCCATGAGCCTCACGGCCTCGGCCACATCCTGTCCGGGAGCTACTGACGCGGCGTCGCCGCTTATTGCCCTGGTTATCCCCACCCTGTCCTTTGCCAGCCTGTGGAACTGCTGTGTCGCAGACAGGTGCTTCAGTATGTCCTTGGGCGTCACAATCCCTGCCAGCCTTCTGGACGGCGACAGGGGCGGGTCCCTGCCATGGCCTGTCACCACCGGCAGCCTCCTGTAGCCTCCCCTTACCATCGCCTTCACCGCATCGAAAACAGTCTCCGTATCCCTTATGAAGGCGGGCCTGTGCGTCATCGCATCCCTGACCCTCATGCCGGTCTTCCCGTCTATGTGCTTCACCATATCCCATTCCGTGAGGATCCCTGAAACCTTCCGGTATTCAAGTATGGGATGGAAGCCCTTGCCATGCCTCTGGAGGAGGGACAGCGCGTCGCCGGCTGTGTGCTCGGGGGTGAGATGCAGGGCCTTCCTGGTTGCAATCTTTCCCACGGGAAGCACAAGCCCGTCAAACCTGGTCCTGTAAATCAGGTATTTTTCCCCACCGCCCAGGAAATCAAGCACATCCTGGCCTGAAACCACGCTCCTGAAGTAGCCTCCGGTCTCGCTCAGGACCGGCAGCCTCCTGTGCCTTTGCAGGAGGGGAATAACATCCCTGACAGGCTCATCCTCCCTGCAGTGGGTCACGGCCTTCGAGGAGATGTCCAGGGCCTTAGCCTTAAGGTCCAGAAACTTCCCCGCGTTGATGCCATATCTTGCCATAGCGCTGCCTAGAATATAATATTTTGGCGGGAAGGAATATAAACCCGGCTACTGGCCAGCCACCTGCCTCAACAGGCACGTGTACCTCTCTTCCTTTATGTCCTCCACGAAATGGTATGGCCGCTGGCTGCGCTCCTTCCAGTTCCTTGGTGCGCGCAGCAATATCAGGCTGCCTGGAGGGTTCTCCAATTCAGCGGCATTGTGCCTTTCCCTGTCCGCGCAAATGTAAAACCGTCCCTGCCCGCCAATCACGAATATTGAAACAAGGTTTATGTTTGTGGGGAAATCCCTGTGGGCAGTTATGCCGCCTGAACCCGGCCTGTACCGGTTCAAGACCTCCTGGCTTATGCCCAGGCCCGGCGGCAGGTTGTCTGCCAGGAAGGACTCATACGCGTCCTTCAGCAGGAGATACCCCGGGTATTCCGGCCTAAGGATCCCCCTTTCCCCATCAAACAGCACGCACATGTCATAGTCCTCCTCCACCCGGCTGCCTGGATATTCAGGAGGCTTTGTGTAAGCAGCGCCCCTCGCCTCTTCAAGGAGCTCTTTCCTGAAGCTGTCATTGAGGAATGACTTTATGCTCATGCCGCCGGGATGTGACGGGTGGTAAAGGCTTTCTACAGCCCTCCTGATGTCAACATCCTGAACGTTAAACAAATCAGCCATGTAGATGCTGGATATCCCAAGCAATAAATGCCTTGTTGCCTTCTATAGTCATGGCCATAAGGTTCGGCGATGTCATGCAGCTGGAGAATGCGGCCATAAGGGAAGGCGAAAGGTGGCTTTACAGTGCTGATTTCAACATAAGCTATTCCGATGAGGGCGGCGTGAGGAGGCCCAGGAACACGGAAAGGGTGGACAGTGAGTTGGAAGACATGCGGCACATTGCCGACAACGGAGGCGTTGTAGCAATACTTGCCCACCAGGGAAGATACAGGAGCGGTAATGCCGTTGACCTTGATTTCATTGCCAGGTATCTGGGCTCAAGAACAGGACGTGAAGTGAAATATTGCAAGGAAAACAATACAGGAAATGCGGCAGGGTTTGTGGAGTCCCTAAAGCCGGGCGAGATTGCAATAATGGGCAACACGCGGTTCCATGAAGGGGAGGAGGCCAATGACCCTGTCCTTGCAGGGCAGTTCGCCGGCCTGGCAGGGAATGGATGTGCCGCAATAGGCGGGTTCGGAAAGGCGCACAGGAAGCACGCGTCAAATGCGGGCATCCTTCAGCACATTCCTGGATACATTACAGCAAGCCAGGTGCGCGAGATGGAATTGCTTGAGCCATGGGCAGGCGTATCGGAGGAATACTCTGTTGCCGTGCTGGGCGGCCTGAAGAAGGAGAAGATAACAGAGGGTCTCGCTGGCTTTGCAAGGAATTATGACGCAATAATCCCCGGAGGGATAGTGCTGAACACAATATACCTCGCCCAGGGGAAAAGTATAGGAAAATCCGTTATTGAGGACGCCGGAAAAAGATATGACAAGATGGTTGGAGGGATATTGGAATCTGAATTTGTTGGAAAACTTTGCATACCAGAGGAAGTGGTCATTGCCAAGCCCGTCATTGGCGGCTATGAAGGCGGCAGGAGGGTGGCCATAGTGGATGGAGTTCCAGATGATTTTATGATTGCGGATGTCATCCTCCCGGATAAGGCAGTGAGAGCCCTGGAAAGGCTTGCGTCAGGAGGAGGCAGGCTTGTCCTGGCAGGGCTGCCAGGCATATATGCTTCCGGATTCACAGGATCAACGGATGCAATAGCCGAATATATGAACAGGGAGGAGGTAAAATCGGCTGCCCTGGGAGGCGACACGGCCAGCCTGCTCAAGTTCAGGGGATACGCGTCAACAGGCGGAGGGTCCGCCCTTCATTTCATCGCGCACGGTACAACACCCGTATTCGAAGCACTGAGGGAGAACAAGGCCAGGTTCGCTTAGCCCTTCCATGGCTCTACTTATTTTAATCCGCACAATAATACTATTATGGACAAAACCGATCTGATTCTCCGGCAGGTCCTGAAAAAGGTCACTCCTACGCCCAGGGAGCAGGAGGAAATGAATCACATAAAGGGCAAGATACTTTCCGCCGCCGGGAAGGTCCTGGAGCCGCTCGGGGTGGGATGCACAATGGCCGGCAGCTTCATGAGGGACACCTGGATGCCGCACAAGAAGGAGTTTGACCTGTTCATGCTGTTCCCCAAGGAGCTCAAGAGGGAAGAGCTGGAGAGGCAGGGCCTTGACGTGGGCAAGGAGATAGTCAGGAGGCTCGGCGGCACTTACCTGATTGCTTATGCAGAGCACCCTTATGTGCGCGCGAAGATCGGCGGGTTTGACGTTGACATTGTTCCCTGCTACAAGGTGGACAGGGCAACGGAAATACAGTCAGCTGTTGACAGGACGCCATTCCATAACCAGTGGATTTTGCAGAACCTGAAAAAGGAGGCTTCAGGGGAGGTACGGCTGCTGAAGCAATTCCTGAAGAACAATGGCCTTTACGGCTCTGACATGAAGACCCTCGCCTTCTCAGGCTACCTGTGCGAAATCCTCATTGTAAAATACTGGACATTCAAGAACCTCATCCTGAAGACATCCAGGTGGGTTCCCGGGGAGTATATCGACCTGAAGGAATACCACAAGGGCAAGCCCGCCGCATTCAGGGGCCACCCTCTTGTTGTCATCGACCCCGTTGACCATAACAGGAACGTGGCCGCCGTGCTCTCCCACGAGAACTTCATGAGGTTCGTGATGCTGTGCAGGGATTTCTGCAGGAAGCCGTCCCTGGCGTTTTTCTTCAGGGGAAAAAGGAAGGTTAACCTGGCCGGGATAAGGAAAATCGCAGGCAAGAGGAAAACCCAGTTCCTCCTCCTCACATTCCCGCGGCCTGACACCCTTCCGGACATCCTCTGGCCCCAGCTGAGGCGGGGGGCCCACCGCATCAAGAGCATACTGGAGGAATATGAATTCCGCGTGCTGGGCTGGGACGTCTGGTCCGATGAAAAGAGCATCTGTGCGATCCTGCTTGAGATGGAGGTCTGGGGGCTGCCCAATATCAGGAAGCTGGTTGGGCCGGGCATTTTTGCTTCAGGCCACGTGAAGGAATTCACGTCCAAGTACAGGAACGCCAGGCTTTACATAGAGGGCGACCACTGGACTGCCGAGACGGAGAGGCCCTTCACGACAGCCGTGGCCAAGCTCAGGGACAGCCTTAAGGCCAGCCCGGCTGAGCTGAAGGCAAAGGGCATCCCGTCCTATATGGCGGAATCGATCTCGAAGAAATTCTCCGTGCTGAAGGACGCGGGAATGTTCACCGTAAAGGCTGAAGGGTTCCCGGAGTTCATTGAGAATTATCTGGAAAAGAGGGTGACACCCTGATTTCCGCCTTTTTGCCAAGCGGCCTGAACAGCCCCTCTTTGTCCAATCCCATCCTCTTGCCAGTCGGGTATCTTGTCAGCACCGCAACGACGGCTGGTTTCCTGAAAAAGCTTTCATATCTGATAAGAAGCATATCACAGACTTCCTGCCCGCGTTCCAGCCTCCCGCCTACGTAGAAGCCGCAGTCGCTCAGCTGCCCAACCAATCTCGCCGTATTCGCGCCTTCCACCTCTTCCAGCGGAACGCTGTCCCGTCCGTAAGCGCCAAGGTGGCTGTTGATCATCCCAATGTCATACCTTATTTCTGCTGGATACATTTTTGCTGGGTCTGCTGGTGATGCCATACACAGGATCTTCGCAGCAGGTCATAAATGCTTCAGGGACGGGTTATTTGCTTCTTATTGCTTCAAGGGCCTCCACCAGCGGCTTGTTCTTGCCTGCCCTGAAAATCAGCCTGCCTTCCTTGTCGCAGCCCACAGCCGCCTCAACGTATCCGTCATTGGTTACAGCAAGCAGCTCATATCCGCTCCTTGTCTGACCCCTGTACACTTTCCCTTCATATCCCTTCAGGCTTTGGGTCATAAGAAATCGTGTCAGATACCGGAATGGTCCTCCCTGGGTCATGTTTGCTGGGATGCGTTGCCATAATTATTCCCTGCCGCTGCTTAAATCCTTATCCTCTTGAGCATGCCGGTTATTTCGGACTCCGGGCTGGTTGCTTTTGTACGCACATCCTCCCCGTCGTAGGAGACAACGCCCATAATTTCCACAGGCGGGAAGTAAGCGATCACGTCGGTGCCGCCATCATGCCTTCCAATGGCCATACTTAGAAGAAGCATGCAAGCATTAAATACTTATCCCCCGAAATCCCTGCTCCATTCATCGTATTTCTCCAGGTCCGCGGCCTTCATCGCGGGCTTGATGTTCCCGAAAGCGGAATCAAAATCCTTCGCCTCCAGCGGCCTGTGGCCAAGGGAGTATGACTCCACCTCCCTTGAGGTGAGGCTTTCCAGTCCCGGGTTCTCCTCCCTTATCATGCGCATGACAGCCTCCTGGCAGAGGCTTGCC
>JACQOB010000080.1 GCA_016202745.1 Candidatus Aenigmatarchaeota archaeon
GCACAATTGACTGGGAGAGGAGGTACAGGCTGATGCGGTACCACACTGGGTCGCACATCCTGGACGGCGTGGTGCAGAAGGCCACGGGGGCATTAGTCACGGGCAACCAGCTGGCCATTGACAAGACGAGGATTGATTTCGCCCTGGAGAATTTTGACAAGGGAATGCTGAAGGATTTTGAAGATAAGGCTAATGAAATAATCTCAAGAAATCTTCCTGTTCATATAAAATTCTTGACAAGGGAAGAAGTCCTCAAGAGGCCTGAAATGATTAAGCTGGCGATGGGCCTTCCGGAAAACCAGGCGGAATTCAGGATCATAGAGATAGAGGGATTCGACTCCCAGCCATGCGGCGGCACCCACCTGAAGAACACTGGGGAGGTCGGCAGGATAAGGATAACCGGGGCGGAGAACAAGGGCAAGAGCAACAGGAGGATTTCCTTTGTGGTTGAGTGAATGCGCATAAAAAGCTTGCATCCAATCTAGTTTGGTGCGGTCAATGGAACCTGAGAGGAAAAGCCTGATTGATTCTTTATACGGCAAGCACGTGCTGGAACTCGGGAATTTCTTGGTATCAAGCGGCAGGAACACGCCGTACTATATCGACACCAACAGGCTCGATGATGCGGAAAGCCTGGCCGGGTTTGGCAGGGTATGCGCAGAGGCCTTAGCCGCCTCCGGGGTGGAATTTGGTTCGATGTACGGCATACGGGAAAAGGGCGTGCCGCTCATCTTTGCAGCAGCCGCAGGGCTGGCATCGCTGGGCATCAATAAGGGCTGGTTCTACCTCAGGGGAAAACCAAAGGTTTACGGGGAAGCTACGGGAACGTCTGACAAAAGGAAGATGTATATCGTCGGGCACCTGCCGGAAGCCGGCGAACCAGTGATAGCCTTCGATGATGTCCTTACTACGGGAGCGACCATCCTGTCGGCCCTGGACGACCTGAAAAGGCTTGCAGGCAACATCAGATATTCGGCCGTTTTCATCCCGCTGGACAGGGAGGAGGTGGATATAGAAGGCCGGAATGCGATTGAGGAATTCACGAGGAAAACCGGCATTCCAGTGATAACAGTTTTCAAGGCAACGGAGATTTACGAGCATCTCATGTCGCGGGATGATATAGACCAGAAAGCCGTGGAGCGGGTTGGCAAATACCTGCGGGTTTATGGCACAGAAGCTGCAATTAGGAGGCTGCGGGAGCTGGGAGCGGTCCAGGAACAGGGCATAATGGCCCAGGACAGGAGCATCATAATAGGGTGCGATTTTCTGGAAAGGGAAAAACTGGAGAGGGTGGTGAAACAGACGCATTATTTGCCGGGAGTCGGTGGCTACAAGACATGCCCTGAACTGCAGTACCTGAACTCACTGGAAGAGTGCGTTGGCATCATAAGAGGGTATACAAACAAGCCGATAATACACGACCACAAGAAATTCGGGTCTGACGTGCCGCACACGGCCCGGATAATGATGGAAGGGTGCAGGAAAGCCGGTGTAAATGCGGTGATCATATACGGCATGTCAGGCAAGGAAACCCAGCGTGCCTGCATTTATGCAGGATTGGATGAGGGATTGGGTATAATAACAGGCGGGCATATGACGCATCGCGGGGGCATCATACCTGACGAGAGAATCCTGGACATGATAAAGATTGGTGCAATGGCTGGCCTGAATAACTTCACCGCCCCCGCAACAAAACCCGATGAATTCAGGGAGCAGATAAGGTTGGTTGAGGAAGCCGGTATTGGCGACCCGGTATGGTATCCGATAGGCATAGGGAAGCAGGGCGCCACCATTCCAGGCGTTTTAAAAATTGTCGGAAAGAATGTCCATCCGATAATCGGCAGGGAGATAGTAGATGCTGAGGATCACAGGAAGGCGGCAGAGGAACTGATAAGGCAGCTTTATCAATAACCCGTCTGATGGTACGCTATTTAAGACTTACCTGTTTAATCTGTTCATGATTGAACTGAAACCCACGAGAAGGGAGAATTACGACTTCAGCAAAATGAAGCATCATGACGGAGGGAAGGTGGAAAATCCCCTTGACTTCGACCTGGAAGCCGAACTGGATTATGCAGCCAACGGCTCCATAAGCTATCAGAATGGCTATCCATCTTTTAGTATACACACGTTACGGGCCTCCAGGAATGTTGTCCGGGAAGCGTTTGATTTCTCTTCCGTCAGGAACGGCGCTGAGTTTGGCTGCGGGGCATATGGCCGCCTGTACAATTATTTCCTTCCAAGAAACAGTGGCTGGAGGCAGTTTGACATCAACCAGAAGGCTGTCCTTTCAAACAGGAAATACAGCAGGAAATTCCTGAGGTCGCCTGCGGTGGCCGTTGGAAGCCTTTATGAAATGCCATTGGGAGACTCGTCCGTTGATGTCATCGCCGGGTTGAGCTCCTGGGACTCCATACTCTTCTTTGAAGGGGCTGCCGATGAAGTGCAAAGATGCCTTGTGCCAGGCGGCTGGTTTGTGCACTACCAGGACCTTCAGCCGGCAGAAATGCCGCTGCTATTGACAGAGGCCAGGAAAAGGGTTGACAGGGGGCTTGCCAAGGATGTCCCATGCGAAGTTTATTCGGAAGTCGTCGAGTGCGACATTCCTGGCCTGTACATGATAGACGAGAATATTGTCTCGATAGATTCCCTGGAATTTGGGCTTGTGAGGCTGGGCGAATATCTGACTAGGCACATGGCACGCCTGTTCGCAAATAGGGGTTTTTCCGTCCACACAGCCGGGGAGGTCAGGGGGGAATACATAGAAAATAGCATAAGCTTTAACCTGCGGCTCATGCGCCATGGTTACAGGGCACCGGAGAATGCCAACCGGTTTGAGAGCGCATATGGCAAGCTTGATTACGGGCATGATGAAAGCGTATCGAAAGGGAGGGTTAGGCAGTCGTCAGCCATGGACGTCCTGGTTGTGCAAAAGACATGAGGATACTGCTTATTGCCATGGACATCAGGATAGACGCATTCAGGGAAGAGCTGGAATTCTCTTATGATTTAATAATTCTGGCTGGCGGGATTCTGCTGGATCACCATGGCAAGCCGCTGAAGGTGGAACTGAAGGAAGATGGCACAAAGGTTACGGATGTGGACAGGCTGGTCTCAGATCTGGTTTCTCCGTCCTTTGAAGCCCGCTTCCCCGGCTATGCGGTTGTTGATGAGGAGAGGAAGGAAGACAACAGGAGGTATACAAGCGCCGACTGCTTGTTCATAGACCCGCTCGATGACACGTCAGGCTACATCAGGGGAGGGGATGATTTCGGGGTAATATTCGGGCGAACGCATGGCAATACGCCGGTGTGGGGGATGTCATTCAAACCTGCCAAGAAAGAGGTTGCCTATGCAGTAAAGGGGCATGGGGCCTACCTGGTCAAGGATGGCGTGACAGCGCGCCTGGAGCCATCGGAGTCAGAGGAGATCCATGTCCTTGTCAGCCGCTCCAGAAGGGGCGAGGAGCTTGATGCAATATTGAAGGATCTTAACCCGGACTCGGTTGCCTATATGGGCGGATCGCTCAAGATAATTGAAGTTGCAAAAGGCGATTCTACAGTCTTCATATGCCCCCAGAAGAGCACAATGCACCTATGGGACCTCTGCGGGCCGTCTGTCTTTCTTGAGGAATCTGGAGGAAGGATATCGGACCTTCACAGGGATTCCTTTGATTACAGGAATCCTGACACTGCAAACCATAACGGCGTTGTCGCGGCAAGAAATGAGGGCGTATACAGAAAAGTTTTCGACAGGATTGGGCATCTTTATGCCTGAGCTACTCCCCAACAACCTGCACGGTGACTTCCCTTGTCCTCGGCCTCGTGTCAAAGTCCAATAGCGCAATTTGTTGCCATGTCCCCAGGTGGAGCTTTTTATCTGTGAACGGGATTGTCAGACTAGGGCCTACTAGGGTTGACCTGATGTGCGCGTGGCCGTTGTCGTCATTCCAGGTTTTGTGGTGCTCGTATTCCGCGGAAGAAGGGACGAGCTTTTCAAGTGTTTTCCTGATGTCTTTGACAAGGTTGGGCTCAAACTCCACCGTGCTGATGGCGGCGGTGGAGCCTGATACGAAGACAGTGGCATTGCCTCTGCTCAGTTTGGACTCCTTTATTATTTTTGATACCTGCGGCGTAAGGTCAACCACATCCGTGCCACCTTTCGTGTCCACGCTTATCTTCCTGGTCTCGACAGCCATCATTGTAATATAAGGCGACCGGGTTAAAAATAATACTATTATGGTATTTGAAGTGGCCGCGCTGGTGGCCTGGGCCCAGGCGACGGTGAACAGCTGGGGCTACCTGGGCATTTTCTTCATAAACCTGATAAACTCGGCCAGCGTCATCATACCGCTCCCCCTCTCAGCCGCCACGCTGCTGTTCGTCCACACGCTGAACCCGTGGCTTATAATCCTGGTCGCCTCATGGGGGGCTGCCATAGGGGAGCTGCTCAGCTACGGGGTGGGGTATGGCGGACGATCAGCACTGAAGGACGGCAAGTCAGCCTTCAGGGAGAAGGCGAGGAAGTGGGTTGCGAGGATGGAGAAATGGTCAGACAGGCACGGCCCCTTCGCGATAATACTGCTTATTGCAAGCCTGCCGCTGCCTATAACCGATTTTGTCGGGCTCTTCAGCGGCGTGATTGCATACGACATGAAGAAGTTCTTCCTTGCCGTCTTCATCGGGAAGGTGATAAAGTTCACCATATTCATCTTCACTTTCCTTTACGGATCGAGCTGGCTGTTCGCCGTGACAGGCTCCAGCGTTACGGGCGGTTTTGTGGGTTAGTTTATTCTGAACTGTATTATTGAGCAAATAGTCTGCTGTATGTCTGGAAATGTATTGCGCATTTTGTCTGCTGCTCTGGGGCTTATTTGGGTCTTGCAGACGCAAAAACCCAGTTAACGCAATAGGATGGGATAAATGCTTTGTAGAAAGTAACGTCCTTGAAATATTTGTTGAGTATTCTCCTTAACATTTTTAACGTATCAGTTTCAAACTCATCACAACATTGCAGTGTTACCATTCCGTCTTTTTTTAGGTTTTTATTTATGCCGAGAAACAACTTATCTAGGAACTTCTCTCTGCTCATTTTCATGAATGATTCGGGTCTGTTTGTCAAATCGTATATAATTGCATCAAATCTGCCTCCTCTATCCAGAAATCTGTAGGCATCATCTAATATGAGTTTTACTTTTGGGTTTTCAAAGGCCTTCTTTGCTATTTGTGGGAAAAATCTTTTGGATGCACTTACGACGTCTTGGTCTATCTCTACTACAGTGATGTTCTCTGGATTATATCTTAGTAATTCTAAAGCGACTCCACCGTCTCCGCCGCCAAGCACAAGAACATTTTTTAGTTTGTTATTTGAAGTGACAAGTGGGGAAATAATGTTTGTATCGTAGATATGAACGTCATTCTCGGCTATTTGTAAATCATTGTCAAGGAAAAGCATTTTTCCAAAGTTGTCATTTTCTATTACATCTATGTGCTGGTATTTTGATTTCTTTGTGAACAGTCTTTTCCTGATGTGGAATGTTGTTTCAACTCCCGTTATTGAGAAATTTGTTATGCGCTTTGGATGTCTGATTTCAAGGGGGTTTCCCCTTGCAACCGCAAGTATTCTTATAGCTCTTGGCTTAATCCTCTCTTCCAGGGAATGTAGAATTTTGAATGCGGTTTTTGGGTTTGACGAGCAGGTAAACAAGTCCACGGATGCATGAGATGCCTCCGGGTATGTGTGGATTGCTATATGAGATTCGCTTATTATTGCAATAGTTGTGATGCCCACTGGATTAAACTGATGGCTATTCATTTTCACGAGGTAGAGGCCACAGTTTTTTATGCCTGTTTCTATTGCTTTTTCTATGGCCTTTTTGTTGTTCAGTATGTTATTTGAACAATCAATGAATTCCACAATCAGGTGCGTGCCCGTTGGTTTCATATACCCATTGATTATTAATTTCCA
>JACQOB010000079.1 GCA_016202745.1 Candidatus Aenigmatarchaeota archaeon
ACCACACTTGGCGCTGCCCTTCATTTTTCCCGGTGCCTTTGTATTTTGTTGTCATATTAATTTGTTGTTTTTTGTAGAATAGTTATATTGATTGAGTTTAGTAGTTTTGAGTGAGTTTAGTAGTTAGTTATTGGGTTAGCCATTGGTGGTAGTTCGTTATTGGTTATTATTGGTAGTTCGTTATTATAGCACAATTATGTAATCTGCGGCAGCGGTACTTTGGAAGAATGCGCAGCCAAATCGCTTATGAATGAGAACTGCTCATCTTCGGTCTTCGCCTCGTGCTGGATGACGTGGAAAGTGAGAGTATTGGCGTGCTGGATCTGGCCAAGGGAAGGCGTCCATTCCCCCTCATAGCCGCCGAGGGTGTCCTCATCATTGAGCAAACGGATAGAAACATGGTATGTATACTCCTTATCCATGAGGAACTGCAGGGGCAGGGAAGCAGAGGAAGGAGTAAGAGTATGTGTCTGGAACGAATTGTCTGTTGCCCTGAGGACAATGGACGCGCTTTCGCTCGCGCTCAGCAATTCCTCCTGGATTGGATTGGAAAAGGGATGCTTGACTATGGTGATGCGGCTGATGTCCTTGACTGGGGTGAGGAACACCAAAGTAGATGTCCCATCTGATTCTGTCTGAAGGAACTGAGCTGATTCCAGATAGCCCGGTGCTGCTGCCCTGAGGACGCCATTTGTGCAGCGCGGGAATTTTGCTACGATGCCGGCAGCTGCGCCGAAGCCAAACCATTCTGTTGCGCCCATTCCGCACGTGAACCGTCCGCACGTGAAGGTAAGATTCGCCCCTTTTACTGCATCCCCTGTGACATTGTCCACCGTGAGGATTGTCGCCTCGACATCCTTGTTTGCGCAATATTCATCAGACACTATGCTCTCCTCCTGGTCGAAGAGCGAGTAGCCTGAGTTTTGCCTTGACGGCTGGTTGTGGTCTATGGCTGCCATGAACGCGAACGAGAACACATATGGCTGCTGCGGGTTCTCATCGATGATGTCCGCCTTGACCGGGAATGCCATGTCATACGTGAAATGGTAGATGTTGAGGCAGACTTTTGACAGGACATCCGTCCCCTCCTGCGGCTCCGCCCTCATGATGCCGCCGGCGCTCGGCCTCGCGGTGAAGATAATCGGCCATTTGGAATCATAGGTGAACCCTGCCTTAAGCCCCTCAAAATCCTCAACGCCGAGGTCCCAGATGTAATGCTGGTTGTAGTAGCTGTTCTCGAAAGTCTCCTGCGCCCCTTCCGGATTGGGAACATACTGGGTCGTCAAGTAAGGGGTGCCCTTAACTTTGATGAATGGCAGGTTGACGCTCATAAGCTCCTGGAGGCGCTGCCTGACCTCATCCTGCAGCCATGTCCTCGGAGAGCAGTCAAACTCCACTCCTGCCAGCGGAATGTTTTCCTGGTCCATGGCCATGAGGTCGATGGTTTTCCTCTCGATGAATGCATCCTTGTTCTCGCGCTCCATCATGGCTGTTGCAAGCGTGTAGATGTTGGCAAACCTTATCGGAAGCTCTGCGGTGAATTCCTGCTCAGAGAATGTAGTGGAATTGTCTCCCGTGACAGCGTTGATGGGGTATATGATGCTGACGGAGGTTCCCTCTTTGTTGAAGCGCACCTCTGCAAGCGGATTTCCCGGGGCAGTGATCTTGTAAAGGTTTGTGAATGCGGAAAAGTTGTCAATGCACGCCAAAAATTCCCTGGCTGTTGCTCTCTCTGCCTCTTTCTGGATGAAGTCAAGCGGCGGAACTGAAGAAATGCCGTCGTGCCACCAGTACGGCTGCCGCAGGGAAGCAAATGGCCCTGTCTGGAGGGACGCGGCAGGATTTGACCCAATTGAGGGAGGAATGTCCGCATATCCACCTGTGTACCCTATCTGGCGCATCGCTTTCTCTCCAGCATCTTTCGCGCATGCCGTGATAAATGTCTGCAGCGGAGCAGCCTCCCGCGGAACTGGTGTTCCCTTCTCAGAGGCGTCAATAATCACAAACCACACCACTCCGCCCAGCAGCATGAGCGCTGCAAGCATCATGAATATGGAGAGCTGCGCTCCCTTCAATGAACCTCTTTTTTTCCGCATGATTGTGTGTTCCTTTATTATTATCTTTGAGGTGTTCAGCAGCCTTCAGGTCGAATGCTTTTGGCTCGGATATCGAGGGCGTTGTGGGGGGATGCCCCATCCGGGGACACAGCCCCATTAAACTCGACAGTTGAGCATTCGAAGCTGCTGAACACCTTTTTTATTTCTTCCTCGCAAACTGGGATTTGTCTATCCGGGCGATGTCCACCTCAACATAATCCTCCCCGTTCAATTGGAGCAGTTTGACAATGTCAGAAGGAATCCTCACCACGAGCCCGCCCGCGGTCTTCACCACTTTCTTCGTGTATTTCATGCCTTATGGTGGTTATTGTGTGCCCTTGTTGGCTGTTCTTTTATTTCTCATGAGGTTTATAATTGTGTTTATTGGCTAAAGTGTTTGTTGGTTATCGTATTAATTGGGTATTTCTTATTGGATAGGTGGCGATGCCGGCTGCTGCTATCTTTATTGGCTAAGTTGTTGTCTGCATTGGTCATGTCGTTATCCTCAGCAGCCATTTTTTGGTTATATTTCTTTATATATGAAAAAATTATTTTCAATCTTTTTTATATTTTTATAATGCTTTTATTGAATGAAAAATACACTAAAATGGTTAATTAGTGTATATTTTAACTCTTCCACTATTTAAAGGTTATGTTTCGCCTTTTGATGGTTCGCCTTTGGCTCACAATAAGAACTCTCTTTCAGTGTCCCTGCTCATCCAGCTCAACGACCAGTTTCAGGACATACGCGCGCCCAACCCCAAAGAAGAGGAGGGTGAAAATAAGCGCTGTGGCCTGCCCCGCAGCGCCGGGAACCATGCTGAGCAGCTTGGTCATTATGAGGTAGGCAGAGAAAAGCAGGATGTAGGGCAGGGCAAGCAAATGC
>JACQOB010000084.1 GCA_016202745.1 Candidatus Aenigmatarchaeota archaeon
CTCCCACATTGATTTGTCATAAACAAGAGGAGAGATGACCTCGGAGTAGCCGCGTTTTCTGTATTCTTCGCGGATGAAGGAGAGCAGCTCGTTGTAGATAATTGCGCCCTTCGGATGGAAAAATGGCGAGCCGGGGGATGTCTCATCAAAGCTGAAAAGGCCCAGCTTCTGCCCAATTATGCGATGATCGCGCTTCTTCGCTTCCTCAATCAGGGAAAGGTGCTGTTTCAGCATCTTTTCTTCCGGGAAGCTTATGCCGTAGATGCGCTGCAGCTGCCTGTTCTTCGAGTCCCCTCTCCAGTAGGCGCCAGCCAGTTTCGTGAGCTTGACTGCCCTGAGCATGCCTGTTCTCGGCACGTGCGGCCCCCGGCACAAATCAATGAATTCCCCTTGCTTGTAGGCGGACAATCCTCCCCCCTTTGACTCCCCGATAATCTCCATCTTATGGGGATTGCCCCTGAACTTCTTTTTCGCCTCTCCTTCAGAAAGCTCAAGGCGCTCCACCTTGTAATCAGCATTCACGATTTCTGCCATGGTTTTTTCTATCTTCTCCAGGTCTTCCGGCGTGAAATGATGCTCACTGTCAAAATCGTAATAGAACCCCTCCTCCACAACCGGCCCGATTGTCGGCTTCGCATCAGGGAAGAGCCGCAGCACGGCCTGGGCGAGGAGATGCGCAGTGGAATGGCGGAATACTTCAAGTCCTTCCTTATCTTTCCAGGTGACTATGTGGATAGAAGCGTGTTCATTAATTGGGAGAGATACATCTTTTAGTGTCCCATTCACCTTGATGGCCAGCGCGTCTCCAGCCAATCTTTTGCCTATGCTCTCCGCAATCTCCAAGCCGGTGATGCCTTTATTGCACTCTTTTGTGGAGCCGTCAGGAAGCGTAATGGTTATCTTTTGCATGGATGGTGGCTCCTTCTCGGCGTTTATATATTTTGTTGTGCTCCCTGCCTTATTCAAAAAATCAAAAACCTTATAACGGAAACAGCCAACAGCGCTCTCGGTGGTTGTCATGGCTAATGCCTTTTCAAGAAGCTGGGAGATAACCAAGTTCACGTTCCATGTCATCAGGCAGGACAAGGAGCTTCTGCTCTTTCCGATCCTCGCAGGGCTATTCTCTGTCCTCTTCCTGCTTGCGCTGCTCTTCCCCACCCTTATTGTCTCGTTCCTCAACGCAGGAAGAGCCGAATGGGGAACTTCCGCCTATGCTCTCCTCTTTGTTGCCTACCTCGGCCTTGCATTCATCGCGACGTTCTTCAATGTCTGTGTCGTTTACACCACCAAGCGGCGCCTTGAGAAAGGCAATGCGACATTCGGCGAAAGCATGCGCTTTGCGCTCTCAAAGATCCACCTCATCCTCTCCTGGAGCTTGCTTGCAGCCGTTGTCGGCCTCCTGCTCCGCATTTTGGAGCGCATGGCGCAGAGGGGAAGAGGCAGCTTGCTCCTGCGCTTCGCGGCATCTGCGTTAGGTATGGCCTGGGGAATCCTCGCCATTTTTGTCGTGCCTTCCATGGTGTACTACAGCCTCGGCCCCATTGAGGCAATAAAAAAATCTGCCCAGGTGCTGAGGAAGGCGTGGGGAGAAAGCTTGATCTGCTACATCTCCCTGGGCCTTGTGCAGGCAGCATTCATCATTGCAGGAATCTTGGTAGGGATCCTCCTGATTTTAATTAGCCAGAGCCTCGGCACAGCGGCGCTCATCTTTGCCATTGCGCTCCTTGTGCTCTACCTGCTTGCCGTCATCATCATTTTCAGCGTTGCTAACACAGTATTCAGCACCGCGCTTTTTGTCTATGCGGATAAGGGCAGGATTCCGCATGGTTTCAGCAGGGAGGTCGTGCAAGCGGCATTTAAGCCAGAATCCCTGATCTAGCAAGGTCCCTTATTTATGGCATCTGCAATTCTCGCAAGCTTGATTGTCCTGCTTCTGTGGGGGCTGTCTGATATTTTAGTTGTGTTGGCCGTGCGAAGGGCGGGTGCCTCCGCCGCGTTTCTTCTCAGCCAGAGCATCATTGTTTTGCTCTACCTTGGCGCTGGCCTGCTCATAGGCATGCCTTCCCTCACCACGACAACTGCCCTTCTTGTCATGCTGGGCGGAATTCTCAGTCTCGCCGGAACCCTGTCGTTCTTCAAAGGATTGGAACAAGGGGTTGTCTCAGTGTTGAGCCCTGTTGCCGGCTGCGCCCCTCTCGTGACCGTTGCCACTGTGCTTCTTTTTCTTGGGGAGAGCCTGACAGCATTGCAGATGGCCGGTGCAGGCATTGCAGTTCTTGGCGTGCTGTTTAGCTCATTCAGGAAGCGGGATATATTCTCCCTGGAGCTGAAAATGCTCGAGCGTGGCGCCGCCTACGGATTCATCGCCCTCATCTGCTGGGGCCTGATGTTCGCCTTAGTGGACTTCCTCACGCCATCCCTTGGGTGGTTTTATCCCCTCTTTCTCATCAAGGCAGCAGCGCTCGTGCTGTTCATGCTCTATTTCACCGCGCAGAACGGCTGGCAGAATATGCAATGGCAAAGAATGGCTGCGCATTGGGTATGGATTCTCCTCCCCCTCATTGGAGTCTTGGAGTTTGCCGGGCATCTGCTCTATGGGTATGGCGTCAGCATCGATCAGACTGCTCTTGTCGCCCCCATTGCGTTTGCCTACCCGGCCCTCACCGTCATCATCGCGCACCTTCTCCTCAGGGAGCGCCTCGACGGCAGCCAGTATGCCGGCGTTGCGATGGCAGTGCTCGGGATTGTTCTTATCACTGTTTGAATGAATGCACAGCTTAGCTGAATAGAACTGTTGCGGAAGAACCGATGCGAATATGGGTGGAGTGTGTTAAATGGTTGTCAATTGCAATCTGAGCCGTGGCTAAAACGATAGAAAAGGTTGGGGGCTTAAGATTTGTAGATTGCATCATGATGATCATAATCTTCAAAAGAAACAGTTTTATTTTGATGGTTAACGCTAAAGACCAGCACAAAATGCCCCACATGGACCCTGTTAAGGCCTTTCATGTCATGGGCCAGGAATTTGTAACCATGACCGGGATTTTCTAAAATCGAGTCCATTTTTTTCTGGACCTGGGAATACTCAGCAGGGTCTTTTTTCTTGAGTTTAGCCAGCTTTTTGGCAATCTCTTCACTATAGAAGTCCCGGTACATCATGCAACCTCTTTTTTGAATTCACCCCTGGAAAGATGTTTTCCGCTCACAATTTTAGCTATCTTGGCCCTATAGTCTGGCCTTAATTCCGGCTCCAGCGAGGTCTGTTCGTATTCAGTCACAACCATATTTATCGCCTGGGATTTATCCCTTAAGCCGAACTTGGCCTTTACAATATTCAACACCCTGTTTGTGTTTTCATCAATGTTTATTACGGCTTGTACCATGTTACATCACATATATAGATATATACACCTTATATA
>JACQOB010000085.1 GCA_016202745.1 Candidatus Aenigmatarchaeota archaeon
ATACCATTCTGCATTTTCACAGCCCTGCTAATATCAATCCCCACCGCCTTTGCATACGACACCTGGTTAAACACATCCTGGCATGCCAGGATCCCGCTAAACTTTACGAATGCGGAAGCAAGGAACATCACCGATAGGCAGGTAAACTTCACTGCCAATTCCACGCCAGGCATGCAGGCGGATTTTGACGACCTGCGCTTCACCTGGCTCAACCTCACAAGCAGGGCAGAGAGGGAGATTCCGCATTTCATCGCAAGGAAAACAGACAGCGTAAGCGCCGTGGTGAGGCTGAAGATACCCTTCATAGAGGCCAGCGGGAACGCGACAGTCTTCATGTATTTCTGGAACCCCAAAGCGGCTGGCAATTCCAACCTCACCGGCATTCTGACCATACCGCCGCTGCAGGAGTGGACTAACAGCGTTTCAGATCTAAGTGCTGGGAACGATGAGTTCGACGGCGTTGACCTTGACAGCAGCAATGACGTGTTTGCGGCAGGTGTGGGATCAGGAGGGACCAACCCCTTTGCCGGACTGTTCAAATTCAACGGCACAAACGGCACCCAGATCTGGAACTCAACATTCAATGAAGGCTGCACTACCGGAGCAGAAAACGCTTACCTGGATGTCGCAGTAGACAGCGGCAACAATGCTATTGCCGCCGGCCGGATACTGGAAAAAGGCCAGGCCTGCAACAGCAGGAGGTCTGACTTTTTCCTTGCCAAATTCTACGGCAACAACGGCACGCAGGCATGGAATGTAACAATAAACCAGAGCACAAACATCAATGGAGCATCCATCATTTTTGATGGCGACCAGGCAAACGGCGTTGCAGTGGATTCGCAAGGCAACGCCATAGCAGTCGGGACAGATGCGCAAGCGGGCAGCAGCGGCAAGGTGCTTGTCCGCAAGTTCTATGGCAGCAACGGCACCCAGACATGGAACGTGACCGCTGCCACAAGCCAGTCAGGCAGGAGGGCTGCTGTGGACAGCGCAGACAACATATTCGTGACAAGCACAGAAGGCGGCATATTCAAGCTCTACGGAACCAACGGGACAACAATATGGAGCACATCCACGTCAGGCCTGACAGCGCATGAAGTTGCTGTGGATTCCAACGGGGATGTGGCCATTGTCGGCACATCCAGCAGCAATTATCTTGTGAAGAAATACAACGGCTCAACCGGCAGCGAGATATGGAGCGCAACGCTTAATTTCCTCCTCTCTGGAGGCACAGAGGAGGCCAATGGCCTTGCAGTGGATTCGCTTGACAATGTTGTTGTCATGGGCGACTATGTTGACAACGACATCTCCGGCAATTCCAACATCACTTTCGCAAAGCTCAACGGCACAAGCGGCGCGCAGATATGGAACATGTCCGCAGATGAGTCCGTCAACCCGCGCGACGGCAGGGCAGTTGCCATTGACACGGCAGATGCAATAATGCTTGCAGGGAGAGGAGTTGTAGGAGGCGAAGCGGCCATATACAAATACAAGGACTTCAACCTGACTTCCCAGCCCCCCTCCAGCTTCTTCGCCCCCCAGTCAGCCCTCATCAACTGGACCCGCACCTTTGACAGCGCAAACCAGCCCCGCTCCTACTTCGGGAAAGGTGAGCGCGTCCGCATCAAATCCAACACCACCGGCGACCCCAACATTACAATATCCTTCCCCAACGGGACAGTCGCCCAGGCAGCGACACCAATGACACAGGCAGCCGGAGGCCTGCTTGAATTCAACTTCACCACCCAGGCCAGCTACCCCATTGGCTTCTACACCCTCACGGTAAACAACACAGGCCAGGCCAAATCATCCAGCAGCTTCTACACAGGGGATGTCTGGTCCGACAGCTTCAACGGCACAACCCTCCGCCACAGGGTAAGGATAAACATCTCCGAGCCCAACCGCCTTGACCGCTGGTATGACCCTGTGGACATCAGCATGGCCTTCAATAAGTCGGCCTTCAACAACTCCATCCGGGTCGCCTTCTTCAATGGCTCGCATTATATAGAAATCCCCTCCCAGGTGCACTCAAAAACAGAGTCAGGAAACCTGACATCCCAGGCCAATGTCACCTTCCTCGCCTCCATCGGCAGGAACCAGTCCAACCAGTCCTACTACATAGCATGGGCAACCTCATCCATCGGTTCCCCCAACTATTCCACAGACCTGTCACTGCTGCAATCAAGCCCCTTGATATTCATCCAGAATGCAGCCTATAACCTGACATTCAATTCATCAGGCGGGGGTTTATTGCAGGACTCCAGGAATAAGCTTGGCACCAACTCAAGCCTTGCAGGGACAACGCCTATGGAATTCAAGCCCGATGCCACGATTGTAATACCCCCGGCAACGACATTTTCAGTGAGAAAATATCCATCACCCTCAATAACAATAGAATCAGGACCCGTATTCGTCCGGTATGCGGTAAACGGCTACCTCAGCTCCAACACCAACTACCCCTACAACCTCACAATGAAATTCTACTCCCAGGCGCCGTTCTATACCGAGGCGAAGAACATTACAACCATTGATGCATCAAGGACTTGGAGGTCGTTCTTTCCTGAGCAGGTAGTCTGGAGGGACGGCGCATTCTCCCACTTCAGGTTCAGGAACTCAACAGGCCAGATAAACGGGACACCTGTGGCCTCAGGCGACGGCCAGGACTCCACAGGCCTTGACGCAAACCTCACCTGGATAGGCGTTTATGACAATTATACATTTGACTCAATGGGTGATGTTTTGATCAGCAGGAGCCAGCCGGTTGAGAAGAACCCAAAAGCCAATTTCAAAGACGAATCCTCTTCAGACTACTATGAAAGGGGCATAATAGACGGCCAGACAGATAATGACATACCTTCAGGCTCCTCCTTCACCACCTCCCTGGCCAGGGCCTTCTGGGACGGCTCCCAGGAATACCACCCGATCCAGGACATCTCAGACCAGCTCAACAGCCCCCTCAACATGACAA
>JACQOB010000074.1 GCA_016202745.1 Candidatus Aenigmatarchaeota archaeon
ATAACAATTTGTATAATTATTTATGTCTTTCAGTATATGTAGGCAGCCCTCCTGCTCCCTCGGTCTGGGGCGCAATTTGGAAGCTATTGCCCTGCAACAACACATTAATCCAAAAAAATACCAAAAATTTATAAATAAATGGTATTTTATTAGACTAATGAGGCTTTCAAAAACAGAATTGGAACTGCTGAGGCAGGTATCCTTGGGGAATAATCAGGCGTTAGGAATGGCTGAGACTCTGAAGAAAGATGTCAGCCAGGTCTACCGCATCATCAGAAACCTTCAAAAAAAAGGGTTTGCTTCACTGCAGGAAGGCACAATAAGCCCTTCTGAAGCTACTCATGTAATGCTTCTGCTGCAGGTGCTTTCAGAACATCCTGGCATCATTAGGCCGTTGTCAGGCTGCGGAATTGAGCTGTTCAGCTCAATCATAGAGCCCAGGTTTATAGGCGAAATAGTCTCACAGACAGGCATAAAACGGAGCACAGTTTATTGCAAGCTAAAAGAAACAGCAGCCATAAGCCTGATTAACACAGCCGAAGAGAAGTTTTTTTTCAACGGGAAAATATGGCCTAAAGCCAGGGATTTTCTGATAGAATTAAAAAAGCACGGGGAAACAACAGATTCAAGAATCCCTCCGGGGTCAATAATCTACCACAAAAGCGAAAAAGAGATTGTCTTCTCGACCAGAGTGGAATGCAATGCTGCCCTGACAGGATTCTCGGCGTATGGGCAATACGGAATAAAGCTGATGACAGTTGATTATAATTACTATCTTCCAAGGAGAAAACTGGCAAAACAAGAAGTATTCCTGCACTCAATCTATCGTGCAGAAAAAGAGGAGGACGCAAGATCCCTGACCTACATTGCATTATTCTACATAAAACACAGGAAAGACCTTGGAGGGCTAAAGCATGGGATTATCAGCAACATTAATAAAATCCTTCAGGGTGAAAGAATCCTGAATTACCCGTCTCTTGCAGAAATAAAAGACAGAGCTGGTGTCTATGATATCGAAATTTGAAGAGCTGAAAAATCTGTTTGAGGAAATAGACAAATCACTCGCTGAGAAAGTGAACTTCCATATTATAGGTGGCGCTGTAATGCTCTATCATGGCCTCAAGACAGGAACCAAGGATATAGACATTGTAGTGGATTCGCCAAAAGAGTTTTCTGCAGCCGAAAAAGCTTTTAAGAAGGTAGGGTTCTCCACCAGAACTCCTGCATTTGAATACAGCAGGGTGGAGCTCAACAAGATTTTTACCAGAGGAGAGTTCAGAATTGATTTATTCCAGAGAACCGTGTGCAAAGGATTCCAGCTTTCAGATTCAATGAAGAAAAGAGCTCTGGAAATAACAGGGCTGAAACATCTTACAATCTCCCTGTGCTCGAATGAGGATGTTTTCCTGTTCAAGACTTTTACTGAGCGTGAAGGAGATATCGATGACTGCATTGCCCTTGCCCGGCGGGGAATTGACTGGAACGCCGTCCTTGAAGAGCTTGAAAGACAGATTAAGCTGTCAGGCAATAAAATATGGATTACATGGGTGGGAGAGCGGCTTGACATTCTTGAAGAGCGTGGCCTAGCAATTCCCATAATGCAAGAAGTAAATAAACTCAGAAAGGACTATTTCAATAAATACGGAAAAAGAACTTCTTCTTGGAAGTAAATTAGTAGTAATTGAAGTTATTAAAGCTGAATCTCCTTCTTACCCCACCACCCTCCTCTCCCTCATCACCGCCTTGCCTGCCACGATAGTCATCACAGGGACGCCTTTCAGCGTCATGCCGGCGAAGGGCGTGTTCCTCCCCTTGCTCTCAAACTGCTTCGGGTCAATGGTTTCCTCCCTGTTCGGGTCAATAATCGTAATGTCAGCATCCGCTCCAACGCTAAGCGTTCCTTTTGGGATGCCAAGGATTCGCGCAGGATTAATCGTCATCTTCGCAATCGCCTGGCTGATGGTGAGCACTCCGGCGTGGACAAGGTTGTTCATCACCAGCGGTACTGCTGTTTCCAGACCGACCATGCCGCTTGCTGCATTGTCGAACTCCACGTATTTTTCCACCAGTAAATGCGGCGCGTGGTCAGTGGCAATCACGTCTATCACGTCATCCTTCAGCCCTTTCTTTATCGCCTCCACGTGCTCTTTTGAGCGCAGGGGAGGGCTTACCTTTGCGTTCTGGTTATAGCCCCGTACCGCCTCATCCGTCAGGCTGAAGTAGTGCGGGCAGGTCTCCATCGTCACGCTGATTCCGGCCTTCTTCGCCTGCTTCACAAGCTCCACCGCCCCCTGCGTGCTGCCGTGGCAGAAGTGCACCCTTCCCTGCGTGTATTTCGCGAGCAGGATTTCCCTTGCGACAATGACGTCCTCTGCCACTGAAGGCCTGCCTTGCAGCCCCAGCTCTGTGGAGACATACCCCTCGTGCATTGCCCCCCCTTCCGACAGCGCAGGGTCTTCAGCGTGGGAGAGGTAGGGCAGGCGGTACATGCGCGCATACTCCAGCACCTTCCGCATAAGGCTTGCCGTGGGTATGGTGTTTCCGTCGTCGCTTATCGCAACGGCTCCCGCGTTCCTGAGCTCCCACATCTCTGCCAGTTCCTTTCCCTGCTGGTTCTTTGTCGCAGCCCCAGTCGTATATACATTCACTACTCCTTCCTTCCGCGCCTTGGAAAGCACGAACTCCACAGCTGCCTGGTCGTCTATGACTGGGTTTGTGTTCGGCATTCCAAGCACCGTGGTGAAGCCGCCGCGCGCAGCAGCCCGGGTGGCTGTCGCTATGGTCTCCTTGTCCTCCCTTCCGGGCTCCCGGAGGTGCGCGTGCATATCTATCAATCCGGGCGCAACAATCAGGTTCCGCGCATCAACAACCTCTGCCTTCTCGCTGATGCTCTTCGCAACCTTCGCTATCTTTCCATTGTCAACAAGGATGTCCATTACCGCGTCTATTCCGTTGGCAGGGTCCACCACCCTTCCTTGCTTTATGAGAAGTTTCATTTTACCTCCGCGAGCGTCTTCTGCTTCCCGTCCCCTCCCGGCTTTCCCATGACGAGGAGGGAAAGGAGCGCCAGCCGCACCGCGAACCCGTTGGTGACCTGCTCCTGGACCACGGACTGCGGCCCTTCCAGCACCTGCGTGGTGATGTCCACCTCCCGGATTACCGGCCCGGCATGCATCACAATCGCATCGGGCTTTGCCAGCTTCAGCCTCCGCTCGTTTATCACGTACTGCTTTGAGTACTCGCGGACCGTGGGTATCTCTCCTGTTGCCCCTCTCTCCGCTTGTATCCGCAGGGCGTAGGCAACATCCACTCCCTGTATTGCCTCGTCCAGGTTGTGGTATACCTTCACGCCAAACACTTTCTCAACACCACAGGGCATGAGGGTTGCAGGCCCGCAGACCCGCACGCGGACTCCCATCTTCTTCAGCCCGCGCATGAGGGAGCCCGCCACCCGGCTGTGCAGTATGTCCCCGACAATCACCGCCTCGATTCCCTTAAGCCTTCCCTTCTTCTCGTAGATGGTATAGAGGTCCAGCAGCGTCTGCGTGGGGTGCTCATGCCAGCCGTCCCCGCCGTTAATCACCGGCGCCTGTATCTCTTTTGCTATCATCTGCGGCGTCCCGGCTCGGCTGTGGCGGAGGATGATGCAGTCCGCGCGCATCGCGTCCAGCGTCAGCGCGGTGTCGTTCAGGGTCTCGCCCTTCTCTCCAATGCTGCTGTCCGCCTTCCCCACATTGATGGTGTCTGCCCCGAGGTGCTTGCCCGCGAGCTCGAAGCTCACCCGCGTCCTTGTGCTTGTCTCGAAGAAGAATTGTATCGTGGACTTCCCCTTGAGCAGGGGTATCTTCTTGTCCGGCCTCTTGAGGAATTCCTTGAAGGGCAGGGTGATGCGGAAGATGAGCTCGATGTCCTTAGGCGTAAGGTCGTCCATGCTCAGCACGTCTTTCGTGCTCAGCTCGTCCGCCCCTTTCATGCGCGCGAGTATCTTCTCGAATTCCTCGTTCTTCCGGTTCAGCTCGTCGAACATCTCTCGGTAGTTTCTTGGTATCATGTTCTTGCCTCGTTGCGGTTTGTGGAAATGAAGTTATCCTCCTATCGGTTCCTTCCGGCTGGACTTGACGCGGTGGTAGGCTCCCAGCTCGGTTATCTTTGCAGCGGTCTCGAAGTCCAGCACAGGTCCCTCCACGCAGAGCCGTATTCCAAGGGGGTCCACGCAGCAGTGCCCGCATAGTCCTATGC
>JACQOB010000075.1 GCA_016202745.1 Candidatus Aenigmatarchaeota archaeon
CCTTCAGCTTCTTCTTCACCTTCTCTTCCATCCTGAATTCCTGCTCTTCGGACATGTTATCACAATATATTTTATATGATGGCTTTATAACAGACTAGCGCCTTTAAAAACAAACCGCTTACTATATAAAGCGTGGGACTGTGGGGCAATGGCAACCTAGCAGGCTCCAGATATCATTGCTGGTGCGTCGAGGCGATTGCCTGCCGGCTATGTTATAGCCGGACTTGTGGCCGCCGAATGAGAGAAGTGTACCTGCGGATCTGGGTTCGACTTGGATGCCGGCTGAGTAAATTGCTGCCTGGTCAAATATAACCAAGCAGACATGCGGAACAGCCGGATCTGCGAATTTCCCAGCAGTCCCATTTTTATTTCTTATAGGCAAAAAGCAGCCACTCCTTCAGGGGGATGGTAAGCCTCCCCTTTGCCGGGTAAGAGAGATGCTCCAGCCTTTCTATTTCATATCCCCCGAACAGTTCACTTATTTCCGCTTCAGAGAAGAAGCGCGGAGGGTTGCCTGCCCTGATTGCGGCTACAGCCTGGTTGAAGCCCTCTATCTCATCCGCCGGCCTGTTGTGCAGATAGTGCTCTGTCGAGAGGACCCTCACCAGCAGCGGCCTGCCACCCTTGAGGACGCGCCCCAATTCCCCCGCCGCCGCCGGGCCCGCGTATTCCAGCGTGTGGCTGGCGAGGACAAAATCCATGCTCCCATCGGCATAAGGCATGCTGGTGATGTCCGCCACCCTGTAGTCCACCAGGCCCCCGTAAGGCCTGCCCCTTGCCAGCCCAATGGCGACATCCGAGGGGTCAATAGCATGCGTGATGAACCCTTCCCTGGCAAGATAATCAGAATTCCTTCCGGCCCCGCAGCCCGCGTCCAGCACCTCCCTGGCCCCTTCAGCCTTCAGGCGCGGCACAAGCCTGACCAGCTCCGCAGCCGGCTCCCCTATCAGTATGCCATGCTCCCGGTAGACGGCGTTCCATTTCGGTTCCATGATGGATATTTGATACAAGCCTTAAATCCCCGCCGGCCATTACCTTCAGGAGAAAATATTACTTAATGTAACCATCCATAAGTGACTACTCGCATAAGCTTTATAAAACTTGCACCGCTAGTTTATCCCATGAAAGGCTTGCTTAGGAGCCTGGCTGCGGGCGCATACATCTCCCTTGCAGCCCTGGGCGGCGCAGTGGCCGGGCCCGCGAATACCCTTGTGTGCGAGAAGACCACCGGTTCCGGGTATTACTACCCAGGCACCGAGAGGTGCGAGTACAGGAAGGAAGGCACGGACAGCTTCAGGCTTGTCGGCCTGCCAGGCAACAATTATGACACCGGTTTCTCGCAGGGGCTGTTCGGCTATTCGAGAACCATCGGTGACCTCTCCATTGGCGCAAATGTGGAAATGGCGGAGAAGAATAAGGCAATCTTTGGCGCAGGGCCGGCCCTTTCCTACAAGGGAGAGGATGTTTCCGCCTCCGGCAGCTACCTGTTCAATGGCATCAGCCGCGGCCACATGATGCTGGAAACGCCCCGCGGGGACCTTGGTTTTGGGACTGAGGAAGGCAAGGGGCCCGCGTATTTTGCAGGCTCGAATATGGGCGATTTTTACCTTTCCCTTGGCAGGAAGACGGCCGGGAAGATTGCGGCAAACTTCTTTGCAGAAGCGCAGGCTGGCTGGAACCTTGGGGTTTTCAGCTACGCCGTGTACGACCCTGACGCTTCAGGGGGCGACAAGAGGGTGGACGTGCTCGCGCTTCTGGATGTGAGCGACAGCGGAAGGACCAGGGACTGGACAGGCCTCAACTCATTCGTCAACTACCTCAACATAATGCCCCACGGGCTTGTCGACACCCTGGACCTCCCTTCACCCCTGGGGGAGGATTTCGCCTACGGGAACATGCCTGTTGAAATAAGGTTCAGGCGTGACGCCGAAGGTTCAAAGAGCCTGGCAATCATGCAGGGCCGCAAGTCCGACCCTCACAGGTGGGGGATATTTGGCCTCGGCCTCGGCCTTGACTTCTATGACGGCAAAGACAATGACGGCAATGACACCCGCAACGCAAGGCTGGCACTCGAGGCCGCATATTCAAAGAAATTCAAATTGCCCTCAGGCGAGACAATAGGCATCCTGCTTGAAGGCCGCTACAGGCCCGCATCCGAGGGCACGCCCATGGGCTCCGAAACGTCGGGGGCGCTTGTGGTCAGGACGGAGTTTTGACATGCTTGGAGGCAGGATAAAGGATATGTCCATGGATAAGCTTTTGGTGGTGCATCCGTCCCAAAAATACGACAGGGAAAAGATTACCCAACCCCATATACGCAGGTTAGTTGATGCTTTTGGTCCCGGCAGGACATATGCTCTATATGACAACAGGCAAGAGATGTTCAGGTATTTGGAAAGGTCTGACCTGACACATTCACTTGAGTCAAAGCTAGGCGAAATCCAGGATGGCTGTTTCTTAAAGGATTTATTGAGCGGGGATAGCGTAACTATCTGCGGGCATACAGCTGATGACTGCCACCATACGGCTTTCGAGAGTGTTGTAGGCAACCACAATTTGCCGGGAGAACCACGGCAGACGGTCACAATACCGACATACGCAATATCATCCCGGTATGGGTTTGATTCAGGTGCGACTGTTAAGGAGGAGATTGATGATTTGATGCCTAGATTACCAGATAATGTTCGTTATCCGTATGAATTGTATTTTACACCTAGGCTTAACGGAAATTTGGGAAGGGATGAAATTACAACTTTGCGTGTCATGGCACAATATATCAAAACATGCCTGCACATTCCCGCTGAAATCCAGGTTGATGGGAAACCGATCTATGGCAACACTGGCGGGAATGGCACGCTGGTGCTAGACTTTCAGAACAGA
>JACQOB010000076.1 GCA_016202745.1 Candidatus Aenigmatarchaeota archaeon
ACCTACCTTATAATGGCTAAGAAAAAATAAACTAATTTATCCTCCACAACCCATTAATTATCATGGCCCTCCTTGGCATTGAGCAGCTTGCATTCCTTGACGGCTTCTTCCTGAATCCCATTGGCCTCCTGGCGCTGGCAAGCCTGATACCGCTGATAATCATTTACCTGATAAAGCCCAAGCCGAAGAAGCAGTTCTTCCCTTCTGTCACCTTTCTTTTCAAGTCCCCCAAGGACAAGGCCAAGCGGGCCATACTGAGCACGTTCTTCAAGGACCCGCTGTTCATGCTGCAGATACTGGTGCTGCTGCTGCTCTCTGCGGCCATAGCAAGCCCCTATGTGCTTGTGCCTGAATCCGAGTCGGTGGAGCATGCGGTGATCATCCTGGACGCGTCGGCCAGCATGCAGACAAGGTCCGGCTTCGGCACCAGGTTTGACGCGGCCAGGGACGTGGCGAGGTCCAGCCTGGCGGACAGCAACACTGTCATCCTTGTAAGCGACTTCCCGGAAATACTCGTTGACGGCGCGGACAGGAGGGAGGCCGAGAGGCTGATCAGCGTGGCAAAGCCGAAGGACACGTCCACGAACATATATGATGCGCTTATACTGGCGGATGACTTCCTCCCTGACAGGAAGGGCAAGGTGGTGGTTGTCAGCGACTTCATACACACCACGAACGACAAGGACATAATCGCGGCGAGGCACGTGATAGAGTCAAAGGGCATATTCGTCATCTTCAGGAGCGTGCTGAACAGCGCCGGCAACACCGGCATCGTTGACATGAACATAAGGGAGAAAGGAACAGAGGTCAGGCTCAGGAATTACGGCAGCGGGCAGTTCAACGGGGAGCTCAGGGTGGGCACGGCGTCACTGCCCGTAACCCTGCAGCCCGGGGAATCCAATGTCTTTGAGTTTAACACGCCCCCCGGCATCACAGACGTGAGGCTGACGCCGGAAGACGACTTCCCGGCAGACAACCGGGCATTCATCAGCTCGCCGGAGAAGTCAGGGAGGAGGATACTGCTGATAACCAACAACCGCGGGAGATACATGTACACAGCCCTGACGCTGCTGGATGGCGTGGCGGTCGATGTGGCTGAGCCGCCTGTTATCCCGGAGAAGCTTGACTACGATGTCTATGTTTTCAAGGACGTGGACCCGCAGAAGATCCTGCCCAGGACCCTCGGCGACGTCAGCGAAGAGGTGAAGAAAGGGAAGGCCGCCATTATAGTGGCGCAGGACGGCATTGACAGGATACTTTACAGGGACCTCCTGCCGCTCGGGAGCGTGTCAAAGGTGCAGGCAAGGGCGGCCGTCCTCAAGGCAGACAACATGCTGACAGACGGCGTGTCCTTCGGGTCGGTGAATGAATACTTCGACGGAAGCCTGGACGTGACTACCGTGGCATATGTGCAGAAAGGCGATTCAAGCCTGCCGGTAATAGGCATCAGGAAGGTGGGGCTGGGCAGCGTGATGTATTTCGGCCTGATGGAGGACAGGTCATCCTTCCAGTTCGAGCTTCTTTATCCCGTCTTCTGGAAGAGGAGCATTGACATGCTCACAGGGCAGGAAAGCATAAGGAACCTGAATTTCCAGACAGGGAAGATACTGAAGCTGGACGGCTCCCAGCCCGTCACGGGCCCGGACGGCACGGTGCAGCAGGCGAAGAGCATAGTGCTTGACAGGGAAGGCATTTACTCTGTGGGGGGTGCAAAGATTGCAGCAAACCTCCTCAATGAGCTTGAGTCGGACGTGAACGGGGCAAATGTCCTTGGGGAGGATGTGCTGGCCGAGATAGGGAAAAAGCCAGGAGGCGAGAGGGACCTGCCAAAGGAGATAACGTTCTACGTAGCGCTCCTCATAACCGGCCTTGTGCTGCTCGAGGTTCTTTACATAAAATACAGGGGAGACGTCTAATGGTTGATATTGGCTCAGTACGAATAGGGGAATTTTTTGGTGTGCGACCCGGGGGTGGGCTATGGCCGGCATTGAGATAGTGAACCCGCTGTGGCTTGCGCTTCTGCCTCCACTGGTAGCGGCCCTTGTTTATGTCATGAGGAAGGATTTTGTCAAGGGCTACATGGACGAGTCGGTCAAGAAAAAGAGGAAGTGGATCCTTGCCTCAAGGATAGCAATAATCACCCTGCTCGTCCTCAGCCTTGCAAACCTGCGGATACTGGAATCCGTGGAAACCCAGACGCTGCCGAGGATTGATGTGCTGGCTGACAATTCAAACTCAATGAAGGTGTTTGACACCTCATTCGTGGCCCAGCTGGAGGAAGGCCTGGGCAGGGAAGTTCCAACCAGCCTCAAGTATGTTGCTGAGGGGACTGATTCGGATGTGGGGGACAAGGTGCTTGCCAACATGCAGGAGAACGGCAACCTGCTGCTCGTGACTGACGGAAGGATCACCGGCGGGCCGGACCTGGGCGATGTGGTCCTCTACGCGTCCAGCCTTAATGCGACAATTTCCGCCATAGAGATGGAGCCTATAGTTGAGGACGCGGGGGTGAGCATTACAGGCCCCACGAAGACGGTGACGGGGGTTGACAACGCATTCCTGGTGGAAGTGGGCAGGATCGGGAATGAGAATTATGGCATTGACATAGAGATAGACGGGGCAGCGGAAAGCGGCCAGAAGGAGACCGGCTCCGAATCATACGTCGTTTCAAGGAAGTTCGAAACTGAAGGGTTCCATACGATAACGGCTTCGGTGACGAGGGGCAATGATTTCTACACGGAGAATGACGTGTTCTACAAGACGATCAAGGTTGTTGAAAGGCCAAAGGTCCTTTTCCTGTCGCAGAGGGATGACCCGCTTTTCGACCTCATGGCGCAGCTTTACAACGTGGAGAGGGCTTCCATACTCCCGGGTGACCTTTCCCAGTACCATGCTGTTGTGGTGAATGACATGGGGGCCGCAGACATCGGCAACACTGATTCATTGAAGAACTTCATAATTGACGGCAACGGGCTGATGGTGGTGGGCGGGCAGAATTCATTCGATTTCGCCGACTACAAGGGCTCGGTATTCGAAGGGCTGCTTCCCGTGGCTGTTGGCACCGGCCAGAAGAAGAGGGGCGACTCCAACATTGTCATCCTGATAGACATATCAGGCAGCACGTCAGGCAAGACGCTGCTCGGCAACGTGGCGGTGGACGTGCAGAAGGCCCTGGCAGTTGACATAATCAACCAGCTCGCGGCAACCAACAGGGTTGCTGTTATCGCGTTCAACGAGAACTCCTATCTCATAGGGGAGATGAAGCCCATAGGTGAGACAAAGCTCTCCCTTACTGACAGGATAGCGCGGCTCAGCAGCGGCGGGGGGACGGCGATAGCCTCCGGGCTTGGGGCGGCGCTTTCCCTGCTGACCGACAGCGGGGGTGACAACAACATAATAATGCTTACGGATGGCAGGTCCAACGGCCAGCTGGACATGGACAAGGCGAGGGAGCTGGCAAGGCTTTTCGGGCAGACTGGCACCAAGCTGTTCACCGTTGGCGTGGGCAAGAGAATCAATGACAAGCTGCTTATTGAGCTGGCGCAGCTGGCCGGCGGCGTCTATTTCGAGGCGGACGAGACCAACAAGTTCAAGGTGTTCTTCGGCGAGCCTGAGCCAGGGGAGAGCGGCGCGGCAAACAGCCTGATAGTGATCGATTCCAACCACTTCATAACCGACGGGCTTGACATCAACCCGGTGCTGGATGCGTACAACCAGGTCAGGCCGAAAGACAGTGCCCAGCTGCTGGTCACCAATGACCTTGGGAACCCTGCGGTGACGGTCTGGAGGTACGGGCTTGGCAGGGTCGCGGCAATTAACGCATTCGCGGCGCAGGGCAACCTGGGGACGCTCCTCAACAGGGAAAACTCAAAGCTCGTCACGAGGGCCATAAACTGGGGGATAGGGGACCCTGAGAGGAAGGCTGAATACAGCGTCAATGTGAACGACGTGAAGGTTGACGAGCAGCCAAGGATTGTGGTTAAATCCAGGTCGCTCCCGTCAACGGACTTGCCGCTGGTGAAGACGGATGCCGACACGTACACGGCAACACTTGAGAAGAAGCCGGCCGGGTTCCACGAGGAGCTTGGGGCAACATACGCGGTCAACTATGAAAGGGAGTACCAGCATCTTGGGATAGACCAGGCATTCAGGACAGTCGTGGAGCAGACAGGCGGCAAGCTATTTAATCCGGGCGATGTGAATAATATATTGGAGCACGTGAAGACCACGTCCACCAGGACACGGGTGGCGGAGGTGGGGCTGCAGTGGATGCTGCTCGCGTCAGCGCTGGCCCTTTTCCTTGTGGAGGTCAGCGCAAGGAGGCTGATGACTGACACGCCTGCCGCCGGGGTGGAGGGGTGATCCCATGAAGTATTTTGAAAAATCAATCAATGCGTACCTGGTGATCATCATAATATCCATACTCGCGGTCATGTCGATATTTTCCGTATATTTCCAGGACATATTCAGCACGACGAAGACAGGCTTCAGCACATGCCAGGAGGACCTGGCGCAGTGCACTACAAACCTAGTCGTGACAAAGGAGAACCTTAACGCGTCAGAGGCGGATGTGCAGCGGTTCAGCCGGCTGTATGAGAGCCAGACGGACACCCTCCAGCAGACCAACGTGGAGCTCAACGATACGAGGAAGGACCTGGCAGACCTTACGGCAAGATTCAACCAGGCGCTTGCAAACATATCATCCCTTACGAACACCATAATCAGCCTCAGGGCGGATGTCAGGCAGCTCCAGGAAGACCTTGACGACTGCCAGGACGCGCTGGATGCCTGCCAGAACCCGCCGGCGCCATGAAGGGTAAAGCCTTAGAGAATTATACCAAGATCAATAAGGAGAGAAGGCAGTTGCTGGCTAACTAGCCTGCTGGCTTGGTCCAATTGGCTAAAGCCGGACTTCAACAATTAGACAATATAATTAAGGAGACGAGAAGAATATGGACGTCAGAAACATGTTCATGCAGATACACAGGGAGAAGTACAAGCTCGCGCTGCTGAACAGCGTCGTCAATATGATATTCACCTTCCTCGTGCTCCACATATTCCTTTCCATATTCAGCGTAAAGCCCTATGTGGCCGCCATCATCTCGATAATAACAATGCCCATAAACATGAGGCATTACATGAGGAAATACAGCATTGACGCCATAGAGGGGAAGAACCCGGAGATCCGGGAGATGCTCAAGACGGCAAAGGACAACATCAGGGAGAACAATATAGTGGCGCAGATGTTCTTCAGGGACGTGGTCGACAAGGTCAGGCACGTCTATGTGGGAAGCCTGGTGAGCATGAAGAAGCTGAACGTCAAGATGGTTGCAATCGTCATTCTTACCATGGCAATAGTCTTCGCGCCGGCTGACGGCGGGGTGAAGATCGACCTGAACCAGATCGCCGGCATACTTGATTTATCGAAGATTAACTTCGACCTGGGGGGGATCGCCTTCCAGGACCCGGACGACATCCTGGGCGACCCCAGGCTTGTGGACCTGGGCAACAAGGAGCTGCAGATCAACATAAGGCCCTCCAACAACGAGATAGACTTCTCGAAGCCGCTGGAGGAGGAGCGGAAGGAATTTGCCCGCAACCAGTTCCCGGTTGACGTCGGGGCGGTGGCGGACACTCCAAGCAATGAGGCAATACCCGAGGAGTACGACCTGATCAAGGCGTATAATTTGAAGATTAGATGATTCTGATAGCCTTGTTGGAAAAATCAGAAGGGTTTATAAAACTTACTGCCTATTTATTATCAATGTGAGTATTTATGGCAGAGGTCGCAACAAAACCGAAGATTCATTATGATTGTTTTACAGTAGACTGGCGAGCAAATGCGGCTTTGAACAAGAAATTGGAAACTGCTGAGGGCATTATCGGACATGCTTATTTTGGAAGAACGCCACTCCAAGGAGCATTTCCCGGCAGGCCGCCGCTTGCATTAAACCTGTATGTAAATGGAGAGCCTTTCACAACATATACTGCATGCTATACAAGTTTAGAAAATATAGGGAATCTTATGGACGATCTTGATGCGCATGAAGTCAAAGATTTATTGGGAAAAAGTGTTCTGGTTCATTTTCCTAAAGGATTTAGTCCTATTGGAATTTCCAGGTACCAAGAGAAAGAATAGTCATTATTCTAACATATCCAAGATTATCCTCCTGATCTCATCCACACCAACCCAGCCGCTTGTCCTGCACGCAGGCTAAGTATCGGATAGACAGATTTTTAAGCTATCCGATATATAATAAAGCATGATGATTGCATGCATGAAGGCGACGGGATTCCGGATGTTTGCGAACTGATAGATTATATTGCCTGCCTGCACCTATCCGACCCGCACACTCTGGCAGAGCAGGCGGGGGAGATAGTGGCCTATGTAACAGGCTGGGTGGAGAGCTACCTGGATGCACAAGGCAGCGATAATATA
The DNA here is from genome assembly GCA_016202745.1 of Candidatus Aenigmatarchaeota archaeon. GTDB lineage: Archaea > Aenigmatarchaeota > Aenigmatarchaeia > QMZP01 > QMZP01 > JACQIG01. The sequence goes on from JACQOB010000076.1 coordinate 6,440, forward strand.
TTGAGGGAATATTATAAGCCCGACTTGGAGGATGTCAGGTCAGCCCACGAGCAGGCGGATTACGCCAGGCTGGCGAGGGCCTTGGATATGCTGAAAAATGCCTTGGCAATCGACTAGACTACCGCGCACCCAGCAGCCTGAGCAGGGCCTCCCTTATCTCATTCGCGTCAATCCTGCCTTTTGTCTCGCGCATGGCCAGGCCGACAAGGAATTCCAGGGCCTTCTTTTCGCCCTTCCGGTAATCTTCTGCGGCCTTCCTGTTCTTTTCCAAGGTTGCTTTTATTGCCTTTTCAGCTTCCTTGTCCATTCCAGCCTTCTCAAAGCCGTATTTCTTAATAATGAATTCAGGGTCCTGCTTCTCCTCAACCATCTTTCTGATTACCAGCTCGGCGTTCCTGTCCGTGAGCTTCCCATTCATGAACAAACCTAATAGCTCGATTATCCAGTTTTTCTGCAGGCCGGATTGCTTGAATCTCAGATTATTGTAATTCAATGTCTTCTTCAGGTAGCCGGCTATCCAGCTTGCCGCGATCATCGGGTCTGTCTTCTTTGAAGCATCCTCGAATAATTCCGCAAGGTCAGGCTCGGAAACTATTGACTCGGCCAGCTCCCTGTTTATCTTGTATTGCCTTATGAACCTGTTTTCCTTCTGGTCAGGCAATTCCGGGAGGCTGTTCCTTGCCTCCTGTATTTTTTTCTTGCCGATCTCTATTACCGGCAGGTCGGGCTCGAAGATGTAGCCGTAGTCCTCCTCGGTCTCCTTCTCCCTCAATTCCTGCGTGGCCTTCAGTTCAGGGCTCCACATCCTGGTCTGCATCCGGATTTTCTGCCCCTTCTCTATCATGTTTTTCTGCCTGATGATCTCGTAATTAAGGGCGTCTTCAATTTCTTTAGTTCCGGTGATGTTCTTGATTTCAATTCTTTGGCCGCCTTGAGTGCCTGCCGGCGATGTTATCGCCGGACTTGTAGTAAGAGAAATGTTAGCATCGGATTTGAAGACGGCTTTTGTGGAAGGGTCATATAATCCTAAATATTCCAGAATTAATTCCAATTTCTGAAGGTATATCCTTGCTTCCCTTGGACTTGTCATGTCAGGTTCTGTCACAATCTCCACCAAAGGAATCCCGGACCTGTTATAGTCAACCAATACGTATTTCCCGCCTATGCCGCCTACATGGACCAGCTTGGCCGGGTCCTCCTCCATGTGGACCCTCCTTATCCTGATCTTCCTGCCGCCAACTTCCAGCTGCCCGGCAGTCCCAAGTGGGATCTCATACTGGGTTATCTGGAAGTCCTTCGCCATGTCCGGGTAGAAGTAGGTCTTCCTGGAGAAGAACATCTCGCAGCTGATTCTGCATCCCATTGCAAGCGCTATCTTCAGCGCCTTGCACACGACTTCCCCGTTTGCCCTCGGCTTTGATCCTGGAAGGCCAAGGCAGGTGGGGCAGGTCAGAGTATTGGGTTCGGGGTCGGTGGAAAGGATTGCGGGATTCCTGCAGCCGCAGAATATCTTGCTTGCGGTGTTGAGCTGGACGTGGGTCTCGAGGCCTATCATGACTTTCATGTATAGAACTTGTTTCGCCGTAGATAAAAACCTATTCAAGATAGATTTGCCTGGGATCTACTGTGGCCCTGATTATTGGGTGCTGTTCCCCGTCCCTTGTCCACATATGGCATTCTCTCATGTAATCAAAGGCCTCACGGATGCTGACCCTGCCGTTCCCGTCCCTGTCTGAATTGCCTTTGTCACTGAAGGCTTGCATAAGGAAGCCTGACACGGAATCGGCGCCCTCCCCAATATAGCCAGGCTCATCGTCTCTTGAGGAGGCTATTGCCACATAATTGCCAATGCTGAGGTCTTCAGCAAAGCCCCCGCTGAAGCAATGGTCAAACAAAAAGATGCCTGCTGAGGGGTTGATGCCTGCAAGATAGCTGTTGAATTCCCCCTGGTCCACGTGGCCATCTGCCAGGGCCAGGTTGGAGGGCCTTTCTGGGAGCGGGGTATTTGAATTCTGCTTGCTCTTGGGCGTCTTTTCCCCGTGGTCTATTGTGAACACGAAAAGCAAGTCATTCCCATCTACCAGCTCGCCGATCTCGTAAAGTGCATCCCTCACATTCTTTTTCGTTGAAAGGCCATGGATTGGGTAAGGACGCTTTGACTGATAGGAGCAGGGATCGTCGGGCTTGTTATATCCAAGGACCCTGATATTTTCACGCTTGAAGCCGTGCTCGAGGAGTACCTGGTATACCTTTGACATGCCCTCCACGAATCTGCATTCGCGGTGCGTATCCAAGCCGGCTATAAGGGCTGCGTATTTTTCCCGCTCACCATCCCTCCCCTGGCAGGCCACAAGAAGGCTTCCGGCCAGGGCAATCATGGCCGCGCCCCCCGAAAAATATTTTTTCCATGCCATCAGCTTAATTATAAGGCCGTTAGAAATATAATTGGATGGCAACATTAAAGCAGGTCTGGCGCTCAAACATACATTACTGGGTCATATCGGCCCTGGTGATCCTTGCCATTGTGAACTACTTCGCCTTCAGGTCATTTGACCTTGTTCTTTCGCTGGTTACGTCGCTTGTCATTGCCGTGATAGTCGACTCAGGCGCGTATTACATCAGGGAAGGGAAGCCGGCCATCACGACCAGCTCGGTCATATCCGGCCTGATAATAGGGCTGGTCCTGTCGGGCAGCTACATAGTGATGGCCATCGCTGCTGCGGTGGCTATCCTTTCCAAGCACCTCATCAAGGCCAACAAGAAGCACATATTCAACCCAGCCAGCCTGGGTATATTGATAGCCCTGCTCATTGCGCCCTTCCTGTTCATCGGCTCCGCAGACCAGGGGTGGTGGGGCGGGGGGAGCATTTATGCTGTCTCCATCCTCGGCCTACTTATCGTCTACAAGATGAAGAGGCTTCAGATGGCTTTAACATACTTTGTGTCAAAGGCCATTATAATATTTATTTTAACATTGGGTGGTATTCTTAAATCCGAAATCTTTAACGCAGAAACCCTTTCAGGGACAGTCTTCTTCTTTGCCTTCATAATGCTGATAGAGCCAATAACATCGCCCGTGAGCAGGAAAGGCAGGCTTGTATTTGCAGCGTTAGTAGCCATCCTCAACTTCGCATTCTTCTTCACCTGGCCAGGATATGCGCTAATCGGGAGCCTGCTGGTGGCTGACTTGTTTGTGCCGGCGATAAACAGGTTTGTGAAATAGCCACTTATTAGTGGACACTTACTAAGCTTTATAAGCCTTTCTGTCAATACATCGCTATGAAAAACAAAAGCCTTTATTCGGCATTGGGAGATGCCCTCAATGACCGCCTCAGGGGCAAATATATAAAGTGCCCCGGATTTGGGGGCTATATCCAAGGCTTCAAGGTCACGTCTGACGATGAGATGTTAGTGGAAGTTTCAGGAGAGCCGGGCGGAGAAGAGAGCGTTCTATACAGGGTATTGACGAAAGGGAGTGACGCTGCTGTGTGGCTGAAGAGCCTGAAGGATTACGATGTGTTGGAGAAGAAGCCAGAAGAAGATCTGACTGCTGCTGACATACCCATTAATGACGTAGAATTATCTGTGAAGGCTTATAATTTTCTCAAGGACAATAAAGTGCTGTCGATGCGTGAACTTACAGGAAAAACCGAGGCTGATATTCTTGGGTTTAAAGGGTGCAGCCCTAAGATGCTGAACGAAATCGTGGAGGCGCTTGGCACATACAATTTAACCCTGAAAGGCTTCAAGCCGACCTCCGAATAATTTTGGTGATAGACATGGCATTTTATCGTCCAATGAAAACTTCAATTGAAGGCACGCCTGTGATTATATACAATGACGGACAGGATGCCATGACTGATGTATGGATATATGACAAGATTGAATCTTGGGGATCCGGGCCATTGGTTGATGTCAAAATATTCAGGAATTTTGCGCCTGAGCAGAACACGGGAGTTTCTGCCGGGGACGGGCTGATTCTCCTAGGAAGGGAGGAAGAGCACAGGCGCAAAAAGGGAAGCCCGCAGGACTACCTTGAAGGCGACAGGCCTGAACTGCCTCCAGGGATTATGCTTGAGGAAGATTTCTATCTTGATTCCGAGAATCATTTTTAAGCTGCCTAGGACAATAATCTATTGGGTGCTGACTAGTAAGTTGCTGCTTTGACCAATATAACAAAGCAGATGTGCTTGACAGTCAGACTTGGAAAATTAACCAACATCATTAAGGAGTCAAGAGTTTATGTCCCTTTACGAGCTTCTGGAAAGGCTTTCCAACGCCTATGGCGTCTCAGGCAGCGAGTCGGATGTGAGGAAGCTGATAGTCAGCGAGATTGAGCCTTACGTCGACACGGTGAAAGTTGACAAGATGGGCAACATGACCTGCCACAGGAAGGGCACAGGCCCCTCCATAATGCTCGCGGCGCACATGGACGAGATAGGGCTGCTTGTCAAGGAAATAGACAAGGACGGGCACATTTTCTTTTCACTAATCGGCGGCATCAGCGAGGAGACGCTCGCGGCGCACCCCGTGCACATACTTGGCACAAAGGGCGTCGTGCACGGCGTGATAACCTTTGATTACCTCCACCTCGGCCTCAGGCCTGAGAAGTACCCGAAATACTATGAGATGTATGCTGACACGGGCCTGTCAAAGAAGGAGCTGGAGAAGGCAGGGGTCAGCGTGGGGGCATACATGATTGCCGAAAGGAGGCTCACCCGCCTGGGGAAAAGCAACATCATCTCAGGGAAATCGCTGGATGACAGGATAGGCTGCGCAATGCTCATTGAGCTGGCAAGGAGGATAAAGAAGGCCGGGGTGAAGGCAAACGTATATTTTGTGTTCACCGTGCAGGAGGAGGTCGGCCTCTACGGGGCCAGGGCGTCCATGTACAGTTTCGACCCAGCCTGCGCCCTCGCCGTGGAAACTACCACTTCACACGATTATGAGGATACTGGAGTGGGCCTTGGCCACGGGCCGAGCATAACCATCAAGGACGCCGAATTCATCACCAACAGGATCCTGACTGAATACATTGTGGGGCTGGCGAAAAAGAACAAGATACCCTACCAGGTTGAGGTTTCGGATTTCGGGACGACTGACGCGCTGGCCATTTCCCTCAGCAAGGGTGGCGTGCCTGCGGGCGTCGTGTCCGTGCCGGTCAGGAACATCCACTCAACGGTGGGCATAGCCGACCTGGATGACATTGAGAACGGGCTGAAGCTGCTTTTTGAGTTCCTGAAAAGCCCGCCCAAGAGCTGCATCGGATGATATTTATACCCTGGATTCCATATTATATCACATGAGGCTGAGTGCGGGAATTCTAATTCTGGCTGTGGCAATAATATTTATATCCCTTGTTCATCACGGAGCCTATGCCCACGAAGGCGAAGAGGAAGCCACGGACGGGTATTCCCTTGCCGTGAACCCGGAAAACCCCATACAGAATGACAGGATACCGCTCACCGTGCACATATCAAAGGACGGCGTTGACGCAACAGGGCTGCAGGTGACGCTCACGGTGGACAGGCATGAAGCGGGCATAAGCGACATGATCCAGGCAGCTGAAAGGGAGCCGGGCAATTATTTTGCATATTACGCCTTCAAGGAGCCCGGGGATTACGAGATCCATGTAGAATTCATGGAGGGCGGGGGGCCGGTAAGGCACACGGTAAATGTGCAGGTTGCCGGCACCTCCTGGGGCGTTGAATTGTATTTCCTTGCTGCCGCAATAATTGCCTTTGCTGCCGTCTGGGCGATTGAGATGAGGAAAGGGAAGCACGTCAGGCGTGCTACAGTCCTGTCGCTTGTTGTCCTTGGCATCATGGGGCTTGTGTACTCTCTTTACATAACCCAGACCAGCGGGGCCGCGGCGCAGGGCATTACAGTATGCGTCTCGCCGGAGGAGTGCTACTGGACTGCGCATGTGCATACAGAGGTTGACGTGGAAATATGCGGCGAGGACATCAGACTGCCGATAGAGACCGGCAGGCTTGACAGGCCGCACACCCATGAGGAGAAGAACCTGATACACTGGCATGACCGCCTGCCTATGGACCCCGCAACAAAGCGGATACTGAACACAGAGCCACTCACGCTGGGCGCCTTCTTTGATGAATTGCAGGTTCCATTAAGCGAGACGCAGGTAATGGACAAGGAGAATGGCGACCTGTGCCCGAACGGCCAGCCAGGCACGCTTAAGGCCTTTGTCAACGGGGCTCCTGCGGAGGACATAAGGGAATATGTATGGAAGGACGGCGACAAGGTAGCCATTGTCTTTGACGAGAGGCCCGCTGAAACAATTGCATCAGCCCTGCCGGGAGCCACTGTGTTCCAGTCGCCCGAGATATCCCTCCCGATAATAGTAGGGTTTGCGCTGCTTGATTCAATCAACCCGTGTGTCATTGGGGTGCTGCTCCTGCTGATAACAATGCTGCTGAAGGCCAAGCAGAGGAGGAAGGTGCTGATAAACGGGGCTGCATATTCCATAGGCGTCTATGCCACATACCTTATCGGGGGGCTGACACTGCTGGGCATATTCAACGCCGTGAGGGGCATTGTCCAGGTGAGCCAGGGCTTCTATCTCGTGATCGGCGCGTTCATAATAATCGCCGGCTTCTTCGAGATAAAGGATTACTTCTGGTACGGCCGCGGCTTCTCTCTGGCAATCCCGGCCAGGTTCGTCAAGACAATAGAGAAGCGGGCTCAGGGCACCCACAGCGGCATTGGCACTGCCATTATTTTCGGCGCAATAGTAACACTGATAGAGCTGCCGTGCACAGGCGCGCCTTACCTGGCTGTCCTGACGCTGATGTCGCAGAGCGGCATGGCTTTCTACAGCGCGCTGCTGCTCCTGCTGCTTTACAACCTCATCTTCATACTGCCGCTGATAATAATCATTTACATCGCCTATACGGGTGTCGGCACGAAGAAGATGGAAGGGTGGAGGCAGGAGCACCGCGGCCTGATGAGGCTGCTGATCGGCCTGAGCCTTGTCGCGGTAGGCATATGGGCCGTCTTCAGCATAGCCGAATACATGCTTGTGCCCCTCAGCTTGGCAATACTGCTTGTCATAATCGGCATGGCCGTGGCAAAGAAGGCCGGAGTAGGCGTCGGTTTTGAAATGCCGGCTGAAGGGGATAAGAAACCTAAGGCGACAGAAGGGGCTGAAGGAAAAAGAAATAAACCGCTAGGCAAGAAAGGCCGCAGGAGAACGTGATCTGAAGGTTTCTTGGACAGGGGAATAGAAAAGGTCAGAGGGATAGAATCAGGAAATGAATCAGCAGATAAAGATATGGCAGGCGGATTCAGCATAATAAGTGCTCATTAGCGCCATCTGTGCCTACAGGTACCTGTGCATGATGTAGTACTTGGCCGGCTTGAGCATGTTGTGCCTCACGAGGACGAATTCCACAGTCTCCCTTATGCCTTCCACGGGGACAATTGCCCCTTTGTACCTCTTCTCAAGGATGGCAATGGCCTCGCGCGTGTAGGAGTGCATCTTCGCCCAGTCGAGCCTTTTCAGGTTGTTCCCGTGGCTGTGGAGGAAGCTTTTCTCAATGGAGGTGTAGGTCTTTATCGGGGAGAAGGGCTCGGTCTTGCCGTTCCTTTTCCTGACAGTCCTGATCTTGGATGGCGGCTTGTGCAGCCAGGCAAAGGTGTAATAGTTATAGGCCTTGTCCATCCCGTGCTTTTTCATGGCGCTGCCCACAAAGTCGAGAATGTCCTCCTCGTTGACAACCTTCTGGCCGCTCTTTTCCATGTGGTCAATGACCTCGGCTGCCACCTTCCACGGGGTGCACTTCCTTTCCCTCGAAAGGACGCACGCTTTCGTGACAGAGCTGGCAAGCCTCTCGGGCTTGAATTTCTCGACAATGCCGTGGCGCTTCACGACCTTCAGTACGGCCATGATTATATTTTGGCGCCCTTGCTTAAAAGACTTTTAAGTCGGCAGGACAACTATAAGCATGCTGAAGGGGGAATTCGATGCTGCAGTTGATGAATGGAAAGCGCACTGTTCGGGCAACAAATACAGCTCCAGTGCCAGCGTGTACATGGATTGCGACGCAGCCAGGAGGATTGCTGGAATGGGGCCTGCCGCCCTGCCGCTGATAAGGGAAAAGTATTCAGGGGATGATGATGACGCTTTCTTTGCCATAGCCGGTTGGGCCGCGATAGTGGGAGCGATAGTCGGCGATGAGTTCAGCGTCCCCGCAGAAATCAAGGGGAGGGTATCTACGGTGAGGGATTACACTATAAGGTGGCTGGATGACAACATGGGCAAGTACATCAGGCCATAAGAACTCTAAGTACACATTCTGCTTATAAAAAATTAAACCTGGGCAACTCGCTTCTCAGACAACAAATAACCTCTCAGGCCTGAGATCCTTAAGCCTGCAATAGAGCGTCCGGCTGGAGGGGATGTCCAGGGTGTGCAC